>NZ_JBXAFB010000013.1:61892-113189 GCF_058792595.1 Cytobacillus sp. MT66 | reverse complement strand
CTTGCATGTATTAGGCACGCCGCCAGCGTTCGTCCTGAGCCAGGATCAAACTCTCCAATAAAGAGTTGATATAGCTCGGTTTTTAGTCCCATAAGGGACAAATAATTTACGTTGGCGTTTCTGTTTCGTTTAGTTTTCAAAGAACTATTTTGGAGCGGGTGATGGGAATCGAACCCACGACAACAGCTTGGAAGGCTGTAGTTTTACCACTAAACTACACCCGCATAATATAAAAGATATCAATGGTCGGGAAGACAGGATTCGAACCTGCGACCCCTTGGTCCCAAACCAAGTGCTCTACCAAGCTGAGCTACTTCCCGTAAAATAAATATCATGGCGCGCCCGAAAGGAGTCGAACCCATAACCTTCTGATCCGTAGTCAGACGCTCTATCCAATTGAGCTACGGGCGCTAAATTAATAGCGTTTCACTAACCGTAAAACATATAGCTGGTGCGGCCGAGAGGACTTGAACCTCCACGGGGTTGCCCCCACTAGGCCCTCAACCTAGCGCGTCTGCCATTCCGCCACGACCGCATTTGATCGGCGACAAATAATATTATACCATAATCACCGGAAATCTCAAGTGGAAAATCATGGTGCGGGTGAAGGGAGTCGAACCCCCACGCCTTGCGGCGCCAGATCCTAAGTCTGGTGCGTCTGCCAATTCCGCCACACCCGCAATATTTTAATGGTGAGCCATGAAGGACTCGAACCTTCGACCCTCTGATTAAAAGTCAGATGCTCTACCGACTGAGCTAATGGCTCGAATGAAAATTGCATCATATCTATTGATGATTGAAGACAGATGCTCAAAAATGGCTGGGCTAGCAGGATTCGAACCTACGAATGACGGAGTCAAAGTCCGTTGCCTTACCGCTTGGCTATAGCCCATTCATGTAAATGGCGGTCCGGACGGGACTCGAACCCGCGACCTCCTGCGTGACAGGCAGGCATTCTAACCAGCTGAACTACCGGACCATCAACAATTTTTAAAATGACCCGTACGGGATTCGAACCCGTGTTACCGCCGTGAAAGGGCGGTGTCTTAACCGCTTGACCAACGGGCCATATATGAATATCTGGCGGAGAAGGAGGGATTTGAACCCTCGCGCCGCTTACGCGACCTACACCCTTAGCAGGGGCGCCTCTTCAGCCTCTTGAGTACTTCCCCAAAAATGGCTCCGCAGGTAGGATTCGAACCTACGACCGATCGGTTAACAGCCGATAGCTCTACCACTGAGCTACTGCGGAATAATAATAATTTACAAGCTATTTAAGCATGTTTTAAAAGCCTTTCAGCTTATCGACTCTTACAATTATAAAAACCTCAACAACAATTGTCAATATTTTTTTGCTAAGTTTTATCGTGTTAACAGGCTAGGTTTTATACTATAAACTACACCTTATCCTATTGTCAATTCCCTTTTCATAATTAATTTTCCTTTGCATATTCCGCACACATATTTTTGGGTATTAATTTTTCTTTTCCGCTGATAGACTTGACCGCATTCTTTGCAGACATAAATAAGTATTCTTTTGCTCCCCTTTTTGTTTTCCTTTTCAGGCAACGGCGAGCAAAATCTCGGCGCTCCTACCTTCTGCATCAGTTGTCTGAAATCCTGGTCCCGGTGCTTGTACCCTTTTCCCTCGAGATGTAGGTGATAATGACAAAGCTCGTGCTTAATGATGCCGATGACCTCATTGTGTCCCAGCTGTTCTAAATACTTGGGGTTTATTTCAATGTTATGGCTGCCTAGCATATATCTGCCGCCGGTGGTCCTTAATCTTGGATTAAAGCATGCTTTATGTAAAAAATTTTTCCCAAAGCTTTCCCAAGATATCTCCTCTACTAGTCTTTGCAAATCCTGCTCATCCATAATTTTTTCCCCTTTAAAAATATGAAAAAAGTAAACATGACAACCTATTATAGCATAAATTATATATACCCTCTTCTTTGGAGAATACATCAGGGAGGTAGACAGATGCCTACATGGTTTCAAAACCAGATGAAGCGCGCTTTCTTTGAAAAGGACCGATATCAAATTAAACTTCTAAACCAATGCTGGTTCTTTTATAGAAAAAAGCATTGTTCATAAGAAATTCTTCAGCCTAGCCAGGAATGGTGCTGGAAGAAGAAAAGAAGGCGCTAAAAGAACAAGCGCCTTCAACATCTATTCATTCGGCGGTAGCATCGTTAGCGATACTCTTCCTTTGTGTTTATCAACAGAATCGACCCAGACAGTCACAACATCTCCTACCGAAACAATATCTAATGGATGTTTAACAAATTTATTGCTCAGCTTTGAAATATGAACAAGCCCATCTTGTTTGACGCCAATATCAACAAACGCGCCAAAATCAACAACATTTCTTACTGTCCCTTGGAGCTCCATGCCAGGCGTAAGATCTTCCAGCTGCAGGACATCCTTTTTCAGAAGCGGTTTTGGCAGTTCATCCCGAGGATCTCTTTCAGGCTTTACTAAAGCATCAATAATATCCTTTAGGGTTAATTCACCAATACCTAATTCCTTAGCTGTATCGGAAATATCCAAACCCGATAAAGAGGCTTTTAGCTCTTCCGAACCCAAATCGCTTGATTGAAATCCTGCCTTCTTAAGCAGTTTATTTACCTCAGAATAACTTTCAGGGTGGATTCCTGTCCGATCTAGAGGTTCACCGCCATCAATAATTCTTAAGAATCCAATGGCCTGTTCATAGGTTTTTGCTCCAAGGCGGGGGATTTTTTTCAGCTGGCTGCGATTTGAAAACTTTCCATCTTCCTCACGTTTTTTCACAATATTATTCGCAACGGCTTTAGATAGTCCTGATACATACTGAAGAAGGGCTGATGAAGCCGTATTTACATTGACCCCTACCTGGTTAACAGCTGTTTCCACAACAAAAGTCAGTGATTCTGACAGCCTTTTTTGCGAAACATCATGCTGGTATTGACCTACTCCAACTGACTTTGGATCAATTTTCACCAGTTCGGCTAATGGATCCTGCAGCCGTCGTGCAATGGAAACTGCACTTCTTTCTTCAACGTGCAGATCCGGGAACTCTTCTCTTGCAAGATCAGATGCTGAATAGACACTAGCTCCGGCTTCATTGACAATTAAATAATAAATATCATTAAAGTCTTTTAATATTTCGGCAATGAACTGTTCTGTTTCCCTCGAAGCCGTTCCATTTCCAATTGCGACCATTTCAACTTTATAAGTTTTTAGCATATCGATGATTTGCTTTTTCGCGTCCTGCCTTTTTGAAACAGGCGGGTGCGGATAAATGACTGATATCTTTAGGACCTTTCCAGTTTCATCTACAACGGCAAGCTTACAGCCTGTCCGATAGGCAGGGTCCACACCTAAAACAATCTTCCCTTTTAAAGGAGGCTGCAATAATAAATTCCGAAGATTCTCAGAGAAAATTAAAATTGCCTGTTCCTCCGCCTTCTCTGTTAATTCATTCCGGATTTCCCTTTCGATAGATGGCTGAATTAACCGTTTATATCCATCCTCATAAGCTTCCTTAACATGAGAAGCCGCTTCTGATTGTTCATTTTTAATCCACTTTTTATGAAGGTATTTCAGAATAAACTCATTATCTGGCTTTACACTGATGCGCAAGACCCCTTCTTTTTCTCCGCGGTTTAAGGCCAAAATGCGGTGAGGAACAATTTTAGCGATTGGCTCTTCATACGCATAGTACATTTCATAGACATTCTTTTCATCTATGGTTTTATCTTTTATCTCAGATTCAATTGTTCCTGATTTTGCTGTCTGATGGCGGATCCACTTTCTGCTCTCTGGATCATCAGACACATATTCAGCGATAATGTCTTTCGCTCCTGCTATGGCATCAGCAATAGATGAAACCTCTTTTTCCTCAGAGAGAAATTCACTGGCTTTGTCCTCCACAGAAACAGAAAGAGGAAAGGTTAAAAGCCATTGGGCAAACGGCTCCAATCCCTTTTCCTTTGCAATCGTTGCTTTTGTCCTTCGCTTTTGCTTATAAGGCCTGTACAGATCCTCTACTTCCTGCATTTTAGCGGCTTTTTCGATAGCTTTTTTCAGTTCATCAGTTAATTTTCCCTGTTCATCAATTAAGCGGATAACCTCAGTTTTACGCTGTTCAAGGTTTTGTATGTACTGCCAGCGCTCCATGATATCACGTATCTGCACTTCATCCAAAGCACCCGTCTGTTCTTTCCGATAACGGGCAATAAAAGGAACTGTGTTTCCCTCATCAAGCAGGCCGATGGTATTTTTGACCTGTTTTCGTGAAATGGACAGCTCAGATGCAATTTTGCCAAATATTTCGTCCTGTTTATGTAGTGTTGTTTCCAAAAAGCTTACCTCCAGCACATTTAGTCCCTTTTATTTTACCAATCAAATAAAAGCCTGCCCACCTCATCCTGAGCAAGCTGTATTCATATATCTATAATTGCCAAATAATCATTAACCGATTTCAAAATTACTCGATTCTTCATAAATTGCATCTCTTAATTTCTTTATGGCTCTTCTTTGCAGCCTCGAAACATGCATTTGTGATATGTTTAATTTCTCTCCGGCATCTTTCTGGCTCATATTTTCCAAAAACGTATATTGAATTATTTCTTTTTCCCGTTCGGTCAGTACATGCAGCGCCTTTTCTAAAACGAGAAGCTGATTTATCTTTTCATATCCTTCATCTACACTTCCCACAATATCATGTAAAGTAATAGTTCCCCCTTCTGAGTCAGCATCAATTGAATGATCCACAGAAAGCGCCTGATAGCTTTTGCCCATTTCAATTGCTTCAAGCACTTCTTCTTCAGACACACCAATCTCAATGGCAATTTCTTGGATTTTTGGGGACCTTTGCAAACGAGTAGTCAATTCTTCAATGGCAGATTTAATTTTTGGGCCTAATTCCTTAATCCTTCTTGGCACATGGACACTCCATGTTTTATCACGCATGAACCGTTTTATTTCACCAATAATCGTTGGAATAGCAAAGGCTTCAAAGCTTTTACCGTACGACTCATCATATCTCCGAATAGCGCCAAGCAGTCCAAGAAGCCCAACCTGTAAAAGGTCTTCATGAAAGGATTTCCCTCTGGAATATTTCCTTGCGATAGATTCAACAAGATTTCGATAATGCTGTACAAGCATCTCCTGGGCATTCTCATCCTTATGAAGCTGATAGGCTTTAATTAAATCATTTATTTCCTCTTTGGTTTTTAGATTAGGTTGAGAATGTTTTTTCATTCCTCTCCACCCGCTCTCCTTCTAGATACTTAATCATGAAGACTGTTACGCCATCTTTATTATGGATTCTCACCTCATCCATGAGGGATTCAATTAAATATAAGCCCAAGCCTCCTTCGCGCAAAAATTCAACTGAATCATCCCGATTATATTTTCCGATCCGCTGCTTGGCAGCCAAAAAATCAAAGCTCTTTCCGTTATCGGCCACCATAACCTCGAGGCGATTTTCGTACAATCCAAATCCGACAACAATCTCACCTTGCTCATTTTGCTTGTAGGCATGCTGTACCGCATTCGTGCAGGCTTCGCTTGCAGCAATTTTTATATCTTCAATATCTTCATAGGCAAATCCCATCCGGCTGGAGATTCCTGAAAGCGTTAGACGAACAACCCCGACATATTCCGGTTTAGCCGGAATTTTAATCTCAATATAATCAAAGGATTGACTCAATTTGCTTCACCTTCTAACTGAGTTTCTAAATCAATAATATTGGCTAGACCTGTGATCTCAAAAAGTTTCATTAACCGATCTGATAAGCCTGTAATTTTAAATTTCCCATTATTAGACCGAACATTTTTAAACACCCCTACAAAAACTCCCAGTCCTGTGCTATCCAGGTAGGAAACCTTTGAAAGGTCAATAACCATATTGATTTCCTCTTTTTCAGTTAAAGGAAATAGTTCTTCACGAAGCTTTGGGGCGGTATATGCGTCAAGCTCTCCGCCAACTTGAACCCTAACAGTCTTTCCATCCTCATTGATATTGATTGATATATTCATGACTGACCCACCTCTTTACATATCAATTGCCATTTACTTACCCTTTATTATCTATGTATAAACATCATATCAAATAAATTCCTATTTTTTAAAAAAGACCCTATCTGCTGCAAAAGTATGCCCAAATGGATAAAAAAAGACAAGCATATAGATGCTTGCCTTTGAAGAATTAAATAATAGTATAAAAACCTTTTTTAAACAAAACGAAAACGCCCCATTATTAGAGCGTAATTGTCATATTAGAATTCGATAAGACCCAGGCTAATCTGTAGAGCCTCATCTACCTTTTCCATCATTTCGCTGTCCAGATGGGTGATCTTATCGGTTAAACGCTGTTTGTCAATTGTACGAATTTGCTCTAATAAGATGACTGAATCCCGTTCAAAGCCATACCGTTTCGCATCAATTTCAACATGAGTAGGCAGCTTAGCTTTCTGAATTTGAGCAGTGATTGCTGCAATAATTACTGTGGGACTAAACCGATTCCCGATGTCGTTTTGGATGACAAGCACTGGACGGACGCCACCTTGTTCTGAACCAACAACTGGGGATAGGTCTGCAAAATAAACGTCGCCACGTTTTACAATCAAGGGATTACCCTCCGCTTACTAGACGTTCAACTGTATGTTCTGCCTCGAATTCTGCTTGGAATGCTTCAGATGCAATCGTCAAGTTTATTTTCGCCATCTCCATATAGCCACGTCTCATGGATTCACGAATCTGTCTTCTTTTCCGTTCGCGTAAATACATTTTCGTTGCCTGATAAATGAATTCACTGCGATTTACGTTTTCCTGCTTTACAAAGCCATCCAACTCGGTAATAAGATGTTGCGGTAATTTTACCATGATCTCCGTTGTTGCGCTGGACTCAGACACAAACAAACACCTCCACCATCACTACACACCATTTTTATTCTACCATTTTTAATATTATCATCATTCCTGCCCAATGCAAAGGGGATTTGATAATTCTTTTGTATTATGGGCTTAAATTTTATGCTTTTATGCATGATTTTTGTTATGATGCCAATTTATATATATCCAGGAAATTTGAAAACATGATAAAATTTTTTGTTCTGTTAATATTGACCTTTTCAAAGCCTCATTTATAAGATCGAATTGATAATCCCGGCCGTTTTGCCGTCTTTTCTATACACTCTCGGGATCCTTGTACCGATCATGCAGGTGATTTCGTAATTGATGGTCTCAAGCTTTTGCGCTATTTCATCAACCGTTATTTCGGCATTTTCCTGCTGTCCGATCAGTGTAGCCAGTGTTCCTGCTGGTACTTCCTTTGGCAGTCTGATCATACATTGATCCATACAAATTCTTCCGACAATCTGAACCCGCTCCCCGTTTACCAGAACCTCTTGTCCCTGCAGTTTCCGTATCCATCCATCAGCATATCCGATTGGCAGCGTGCCAATCCATTCATCTTCACTTGCTTCATAGGTTGCACCATAGCTAATTTTGCTTCCTTTTGGCACCTTTTTCACAAGGACGATTTTAGTATGAAGGGCAAATGCCTGCTTCAATGGAAAAGGCAGCTCACCTGCGATTTCAGGCGAGGGCGATAATCCATACATAGCTATCCCCATTCTGACCGCATTCAAATGGGTTTCAGGGAATCTTAAAGACGCCGCGCTGTTCCCGGAATGAATCATTTCTGGCCTAACTTTAAACCAAGAGATCATTTCTTTAAACTTCTGCATCTGCTGCTGAAAATAACTCGTATCAAGCTCGTCCGCTGTAGCAAAATGTGTGAAAGCTCCCTCAATATGAATTCGGGAATCCCGGGCAGCAGCAGCTTCAATTCCCTCTAGCTCTTCTTTGCTTCGTATTCCAATTCGGCCCATCCCCGTATCAAGCTTAAGATGAACAGCTAATTCTTGATTTTCTTGAAGGTGACTTTTCGCAGTTTCCATCCATTGTGCCTGATAGGCAGTAAGCGTGATGTGATGTTTTGCAGCAATGCTGCTATCCTCTGGCCGGCTGGCGCCTAGAACCAGGATTGGTGCCGCAATTCCTTTCTTCCTGAGTGCAAGGGCCTCGTCCAGAAAGGCCACGGCTAAATAGGATGCACCAGATTCTAAAGCGGTTTGAGCTACAGCTTCATCACCATGCCCATACGCATTGGCTTTAACTACAGCTATTATTTGTACATTAGTTGGCAGCATCTTTTTCAAGCTTTTTACATTATATGAGATATGGTCAAGGTTTATTTCCGCCCATGTATCCCGGTAGAAGGAAGATTGACTATCCATGATTTTCTCCATCCTTTAATTTGGGTCTTTTTTATATCTTCGATTATCAAACTAAAAGATAAGGGATGTCAATAAGGAAAGCGGAGCGCCTGGAGTGTCTTCCAAAAAAATAAAGGGCCCTTTTTTAAAAGAGCCCTCACAAGAAAGTTCTTATTTAACCATGCCTTCTTGAACAGAGCGTGCAACCATTACAAGCTCATCCTCTGATAATTCATTAGAAGCGAGCATATAATCCACACCCTGGTAAGTCCAAGAAACAACATTATCTGAAAGTGCACCGATCGTAAAGCCTAAATCAATCGGCTCCCCTTTAACTGTTGTAAGTGAAGATACAGGCATTACAGTAGCTTGTTCCTGTACAAGAGTAAATGACTTTTCCCCATCATATGTTAAAATGACACGTTTTCCATCTTCAGTGTCTACTTCTTTTTGATCAATTAGCTTAGCATCAAGCAGCTCTGAAGGATATTTAACAGAAAACTCTTTATCGCTTGGCTCTGCCATCACAGGAACTGACAACTGAGCACTTGTCATATTCTTTTTCATGTCAAAGTCTGATTTATCAAAGCTTGCATTAAATTTAACATCTGTAAATTCTACAGTAACCAGTGCATTCTTATCTGGATCCATTACTTTTACGCTTACAGGAGATAAATCAGATTTCTTCAGCTTGATTTCTTGTGTTGGAAGCATCTGATTGTTTTGGTATCTTGTTTTTGTTTCAAATACATAATGATCCTTGGCAGCTGTAAACTTGGCCTCTTTATCTTCCATAATATCTTTAACTAATGATTCATATAAGTAGGCCTGGCTGCTGTTTTGCGGCCAATCGCTTTGGAAACGGAAGCTTTTATTTAATGCTGGTGTAAGTACAAATACTCCCTCATCATTGCGAAGAATCATTTGACTTTGATCCTTTTGCGGATTTTTCAGATTAACTCTGTAATAGGACGGATCCTTATGCCATACTTCAATTTCATAGGTCTGCCCCTCAGCACCCATTTTAAGAGTCATAGTGGCATTAGCCTTATAGCTCTTCATTTCCTCAACCTTTTTATTCAATTCCTTAGTGACATCAGCCTGCGATTTTGCTCCGCAAGCAGATAATACAAGAATAGCCAGAAGCCCAGCGAGCAGCAAAAACCACTTTCTCCTCATTCTTTCAACCCCTTTTGGTATGTTTCAACGTACTTGTCTCCTATTGCACTATGAATATATGAGACAACCTTTCGAAATATGCTAGGGGTGATGACAAGCTTTAAATTTTTTTCTTTGTAACCGTTGGCTTCCACTTCAGGCGCTACGCTTTCCGTGGGCGTTTCGGGGAACCTCCTCGTCGCCTTGCTCCTGCGGGGTCTCCCCTAAACCGTACTCCCACAGGAGTCTTCGCGCCTTTTCGTTCCAGCCAACTCAGTTCGCATAAGCTACTCTTCTATTATTACTTGAGCCACAGCATATTCCCTGCTATGGGAAATAGATAGGTGGACACCCTTTTTTAGGGGTTTTACGATGAACGGCTTTCCGTTTTCATCTTTTTCAATTTCTATATCTAAAAAAGAAAGGCTTTTGCCGATTCCGGTTCCGTATGCCTTGGAGAAGGCTTCTTTGGCCGAAAATCTCCCTGCAAGGAATTCAGTTTTTCTTTCATCTGTCAATTCATTAAAAACGGACCTTTCTTTTTCAGTTAGGATTCGGTCAGCAAACTTTTCCTGTCTGTGGTAAATTTTTTTTATTCTCTGCACTTCAACAATATCTATTCCAATGCCTGAAATCATTTTTCATCTTCCTTCTATTTATTTTTACGAAAGCATAAACAATATTATAAGATGTCTATAAAAAGTGTTAAGGAGAGCTGCATGTTTACAAGAACAGAAAGTTTTAAGGAATTTTTACGCTTTTATCCGATTGTTTCTGTCATTGTCGCTATTCATATTACTCTGTATCTGCTTACCATTTTACCGATATTTCCTAATTTGTGGTTTTATGAACATTTCGCAGGGGTAAATCTTTATATCGCTAAGGGCGAGTATTGGCGGCTTTTAACTCCTGTCTTTATGCATGGGAGCTTTTCTCATATGCTATTCAATAGTTTTTCCCTTATTCTATTCGGCCCTGCCCTTGAACAGATGCAAGGGAAAGGTAAATTTATCTTTATTTATATTCTTTCAGGAATTGCCGCTAATCTTGCCACCTATCTCATCGAACCATTAACTTATGTTCATGTTGGTTCAAGCGGAGCTATTTTTGGCTTGTTTGGGTACTTTGCTGCCATTACTGTTTTCAAAAAGGAGCTTATTTCTAAAGCAAACTCTCAAACCATCATTACAATTACAATTGTTGCCTTAATTATGACCTTTTTACAGCCAAATATTAATATCATCGCACATTTATTTGGTCTTCTTGCAGGTTTTTTACTAGGTGTCATGATATTAAAAAGCAATAAAAGATAGGCTCTGATAAATTTGACCGTTGATTTCCTCTCCAGGCGCTTCGCTTTCCGGGGGGCGTTTTGCGAGCCTCCTCGGAGCACACGCTCCTGCGGGGTCTCACTTCAACGCTGATCCCCCAGGAGTCTACGCGCCTGCAGCGAAGATCAACTTAGCGGTTAAATTTAGCATTAAGCTTAAATACAGCTAAAAGATAAAAAAGAGGCTATTTCAGCCTCTTTTTTTCATGAACTAATCTTCTCCTCATGTTCTTTGAGAAGTTTTCCCCAGTTATTCAGCTCACTGATTTGTTTAATGCCGTCCTCTAGCTTTTCGTCTACTACACTCGCATCATTAATATGCCTAATTATCATTTCATTTGCTTCCTCAAAGGTGGCCTTTGTGCCCTTAAGCTCATTCATCACTTGGTTTGAACAGTCTCTTTGTTCTTCAATTGTGCTGATAACATCATTTACCTTTGATTGAACATCGTTCATCACGGTAAGAATATAATCAATTTTACCGGTGGTATCTGCGCTTAGCTGTATTCCATCTTCAATGAGCCCCGTACTCAACTTCGTTGACTGGAGTGAACCTTCGATATCCTTTTGGATATTTTGTGTCAGCACACTAATATTATGGGTGCTTTCCGCTGTATTTTCTGCAAGCTTACGGACTTCTTCTGCTACAACCGCAAAGCCCTTTCCATGCTCGCCAGCTCTTGCCGCCTCAATAGAGGCATTCAGCGCTAATAAATTCGTTTGATCCGCAATCTCCTTAATGACTTTAACAATCATTTCTATTTCCTTTGAACGCTCATTTAATTGGTTCATTTTCATTGAGGTCTCAGTTAATTGCTCCCCCAGCTTTGCAATCAAGCCTTCCACCTTGCTGACTGAATCTCTTCCTTCATTGGACTTTTGAACCATGTCAACAGAGGATTCAATCAGGCTTTTTCCCATTTCATGCAATCCCATTGATTTATCGTATGATCTCTTACTAATGTCATTTACTGTTTCAAAGCGTTCCATGATTTTGCCGACCAAATCTGCAAGGACATTATGCTGGCCGTTCACCATTTCATGCTGCTGTATCGTAAAATTTAATTCATTGAAAAAGTTATCAACAAAGCTGTTAAGATATTCTTCATTTTGCTGTGCTTTTTCGAGGAACCCCTTAAGCTGTCTTTTTAAATCTGCGTTTTCCTGTTCTAATTCGGTAGCCTTCTTTTTGGAGCCAAACATAAAATCACCTCTAATGTATTTTTTGAGACTATAATGAATGCATTATTTTGTATAGGAATACCATTTATACGAGGCTAGCACATCTTCTTTATCCAGATCCTTAACCTTGCCGCCAGAACCGCCCAAGCCAGACAGAACAGAGGCACGAATAGTAGCTAAATTCCCTCTTCTTTGGAAGATACTTTCATGCATGCTCAAGGATTGAATTTTGTTTCTCTTCATCATTACAGTATTTTTAATAATAGTTCGATACCTTAAAGTCAGCTGCTGGTGATGAATATTCCAGCCAGCATCCCTGTAGGAGATGAATGACCAAAGGAACGATAAAAGAAGAATAGGTATGGCTGCGAGCAATCCCCACGGGCGAAAAAACGTGACCAAAGCAGCTATTACCGGCAGAACAATTAGCAGCCCTCTTACTGCATACCTTCCTAGAGCTCTTTTGGGAGCTTGCCTAATAACTGGTTCAAGCTCATAGTCAGCCAGGTGCTCAGATAATAGACTCGCGACACAATTTTTCTTAATGACCGGTAAAGCCATTACCTTGGCATTTTCTTTATCGGCATTAGATCCCCCAGCACTTTCCATATATACCGTACAAAGCCCCAATGGCTGTCTGATTAGGTTTTCGCTTATCCTAACCGCCTGAACCCTCTGCAAGGGTATCGTCAGCTGCCTCTTTTCCAGCAGCCCCCTTGAGATTATTAGCTCCTCATCCTTCTTAATAAGGGTAAAACCGGAATACTTAATCATTGTTCCAATTAAGGCAATCAGCCAGGCAATCAAAAAGCCGATAAATATGATTATGCTGATGAAAAAAATACCGTCAGATACAACATCCTCGATGCCGCGAAAAATTTGTTCATAAGGAATAAATTCTTCAAATTGAAAGACAAAGGCCAAAACAGCGGACAGCACCACACCTACCCCGCCAGACGTAGAGGCAAGCAGGAAAAGCTCCTGCAGTGAAATTTTATAAAGGATTTGTTCACAGCCTTTTTCAAAAGCGCGATCCTCCTTTTCCCGTGAGTCACGCTTAGCAAAAAAGACAATTTCCTTTATACTATTAGCCTCTTCTTTCGAAACTGCCGTGAGCACCGCTTCCGCTTCATTGGATCCTCCGGCTGTTTCCACCTTTACTTTCACTAAACCAAACAGCCGCTGAAGAATCCCCTCAGATAAATCCAAGCTTTGTATTCTTTCAAATGGAATATATCTTTTCTTGCGGACAAAAACCCCGTATTCAATCCTTAGTTCCCCTTCTTCTAAGCGGTAGGTATATCTCAGCCAGGTTAAAATTCCGGATATGAGAACAAACGCAAGGATAACAACGGAAATCACGAGCTGAAATATATCGCTTCTGCTCCCGAACACCACAAACACCAAAAATGGAATAATTAATTCCTTTATTTGCTTCAAGCAGTTGGCGATAGTAGAAACCGGATGAAGCCTTCTAGGTTCAGACATCCTCATCAGCCACCCTCGCAAGGTTGGATATAAAAAACCTAAGCTCTTCCGCTTCATCAATTTCCAATGCTGGGATCTCATGAACCGTTGCAGCTGTTGAAATAGCTACAGTTGCCAAACGGTATTTCCTCAAAAGCGGTCCTTGCCGTGTATCCACATGCTGTACCCGAATCATCGGCACCAGGGTCCGTTTGATCACAATGACCCCAGACATGAGTTCAATTTCATTTTCCCGAACCTCATACCTCCAGCGGCGCCATTTTAAAGAAGGAATCAACATCACAAATATGTATATAAAGGCCGCAAAAAACAGTAGTGCAGCACCAACAATCCACATCGGCCAATCAAAAGCGATCGTCAGCCCTATCACTCCTCCAGCAAGCAAAAAAGCAAAAATACTCAGGAGGGCACCAGAAATTCTCCAGACAGATAAAGCTTTTGCCGATATTCTTTTCTGCGGTTCAAGTACCATTAAAACCCTCCCCCAAATACATAATTCTGATTCTTCTTAAGTATATTACATTTGACCTATTTTGGCATTTGTAGAATTTCGCAATTTAAAAATATCCATAAAAAAAGAGAGAACACGCTTAGTGCTCTCTCTTAGATGATTAATATTGTTTTGATCTTTGTCCGCTATTGCGTTCTGTGCGTTTTCCTGAATGGCTTTTTCTTGAACGTACAGGGGCTTTTTGTCTGCCTCTTTGATTGTATGATTTGCGGTCATCATTTCGGCGTTCCCTTTTCATCGGAAGCGGTCTTTCCTCTGTTAGTTTAACAGGAGTTGTATCTGGTTCTTTTGTCAGCATTTTTAATACCGCTTGAACAACAGTTGTTGCATCCTGCTGTTCGAGAAGCTCTTCTGCTGCTTGTTTATAATACTGAAGATTATTTGCTTCAATTGATTGCAGAATGCGTTCCATAACTGCCCGCTGCTGCCCTTCTAAAGCCTCATCCAATGTTGGCGGCTTCATCTTATCCATCTTTCTCTTTGTCGTCTTTTCAACCACTTGCAAATAAGATTTTTCCCGTGGAGTAATAAGTGTCATCGCTACCCCTGTTTTACCAGCACGGCCTGTTCTGCCGATTCGGTGAACATAACTTTCAGGGTCCTGCGGGATATCAAAGTTGTATACGTGAGTAACGCCAGAAATATCAAGACCTCGGGCAGCTACATCTGTTGCCACAAGAACATCAATGGAGCCTTCCTTGAATTTTCTTAATACAGACATGCGTTTTGCCTGGCTTAAATCCCCGTGAATCCCTTCCGCATTGTAACCTCTTAGATTTAATGCTTCAGATAACTCATCTACTCTTCTTTTTGTGCGGCCAAATACAATGGCAAGCTCTGGGGATTGAATATCAAGAAGTCTTGATAGAATATCGAATTTGCTTCTTTCCTGAACCTCAATATAATACTGTTCAATTTGCGGAACAGTCATTTCTTTTGTTTTCACTCGAACGACTTGAGGATCTTTCATAAACCTTTCAGCCATACGCTGGATAGGCGCAGGCATGGTTGCTGAGAAGAGTAATGTTTGGCGTTCTTCAGGAATTTTTGACAAAATCGCTTCGATATCCTCAATAAATCCCATGTTCAGCATTTCATCCGCTTCATCAAGAATGGCAGTCTGAACATTTTCTAACTTCAATGTTCTGCGGTTTATATGGTCCAAAAGACGTCCAGGTGTACCAACAATAATATGAGGTTTATTTTTTAGCGCACGAATTTGACGGTTGATATCCTGTCCGCCGTAAATTGCCAATACACGAATTCTCTTGCCATAGCCAATTTTGTATAATTCCTCTGAAACTTGGATAGCAAGCTCACGTGTAGGTGCAATAACAATCCCCTGGATAACATCTTTGTCTAGGTCAATTTTATCAATCATCGGAATTCCAAACGCTGCAGTTTTTCCTGTCCCCGTTTGTGCTTGTCCGATTAAATCCTTATTTTCAAGGCTTAGTGGAATCGTTTGCGTTTGAATAGGGGTAGCCTCTTCAAACCCCATTCTTTTTAAAGATTTCATTGTTGCAGAGCTAATGCCCAGATCTTGAAACTTTGTCAATGTTTTCATTCTCCTTCTAAATACTGTTAAATATTATTTTATAGTAAGGGAAATTCTCCTTGAATAAGCTATGAGTGTACTCTTCTAGACAATATAACGGCTGAGAAATTGCAGAGAAGAGTTCACTCACAGCCTATAACCTTCTGAAAAAATTAGGCGGGAATCTGATCATTTATAGTATGCCTGTTCCGGCGACATATCATGAGAAGCGAATTAAATTTTGAACAAAATCGTGTTCCACACCGGCTTAGTTCGATAAGAAAGTGAAAAAAGACATTCTCCAAAAGGAGTATGTCCAAGTTTCAAAAGGAATTCCAATTTGTTGCTAAATTTTATTTTAACATTTCACGAGGATGATTGCAACGTGGCAAGGTGGTTTAAACAAGGTTATATTTTGTATGAACTGGGAAAGGTTCCAATATAAATGCCTTATTTTGGAACCTTTGGTTTTATCTTTTTCACTAAAGCTCTTTAACAATTTCCTCTAACCTCATACCTCTTGAAGCTTTTACCAATACGATTGTCTCTTCATCGACATAATTCTTTAGCGTTTCAATAAGCTGCTGTTTATCCATAAAGGAAAAGACCCGCTCCGAAGGCAGTCTGGTCAATGCACCTTTGGCAATAAACTCGGCAAGTTTTCCAAATGTGAACACATAGCTGATTTTTTCCGGATCAATGGACTCGCCTATTTTTAAATGAAAATCTTTTTCAGATGGCCCCAATTCCAGCATATCACCAAGAATGAGGATTTTCCGCTTATATCCAGGCAGATTTGAAATAAGTTCTATCGCTGCATGCATCGAAGTTGGACTTGCATTATAAGCGTCATTAATGATCTTTTCGCCCTTTTGTCCCTGAGTTAATTCTGTTCTCATATTTGTCAGCTTTAGCCCCGCAAAGCCATCATTCATTTTTTCAAAAGAAACCCCAAAATGCTCTGCTGCTGTCATCGCTGCTATGGCATTTAAAACATTATGAATCCCTAATACAGGCAGATAAAATTCTATGGAAGAAGCATTAATTCTAAATGCGCTTCCTGTATCACTTTGTTCAATGGCCACTGGGTACCAGTCGTTTTTTCCGCTTCTGCCGAAGGTCTTCATTGAAATATGGTTTAGGCAATTTTCCGCATGTTTTTCCAATAAAGGTTCATCCCCGTTATAAACAAGCAGCCCGTTCTCTTTTAACCCGTTTACAATTTCCCATTTTGCTTCAGCTATTCCTTCCCTTGAACCGAGATCAAGCAAATGGGACTCGCCGATATTTGTGATGATCGCCGCTTCCGGCTGTGCCAGCTGGGTAAGAAAATCAATTTCTCCCTTGCTGCTCATGCCCATCTCTAGAACCGCCACCTGGGTATCCTCATCTAATCCCAGAATTGTCAAGGGGAGCCCAATTTCATTATTATAATTTCCTTCTGTTTTCTGAACTTTATATTTGAGCGACAGGAGGTTGGCCGTTATGTCTTTCGTTGTCGTTTTCCCATTGCTTCCTGTAATGCCAATTATCCTGACATCGAGCTGATTTCGATAGCTCCTTGCCAGTTCCTGTAATGCAATTAATGTATTTTCAACGATTAAAATCGGCAAATGCTCTGGCGGATTAGGAACATCCTTTTGCCAAATCGCCGCAGCTGCCCCTTTTTTAATTGCATCCTCAACAAATCGATGACCATCCGAATGTTCACCTTTAAAAGGAACAAATAAATTACCGGCACCTATCTTTCTTGAATCAATGCTTATACCGTTTATCTCTAATTCATGAAACTCTGCTATATCATTTTCTATCTTTATCATTTGAGAAACTTCCAACAGGGTTTTCCTGATCATATGCAAGCCCTCCCTTTTTAATTTATGTATATAAGAAACACGGCATATATGCCGTGTTTCCTGCTATTCTAATGTATATCTAATCTGCTGCTTTTCAGCATGCTTTTCTATCGCTAATTGAACAAGGCGTTCAATTAGCTGCGGGTAATCAACACCTGTATGCTTCCATAGCAGCGGAAACATGCTGAATGGTGTAAAGCCTGGCATTGTATTTACCTCGTTAATATACCATTTTCCTTCTCGGCTTAAAAAGAAGTCTGCACGGACTAGTCCGGAGCAATCCAAAGACTTAAACGCAGTAATCGCCATTTCCTTTAATTCGCAATACTCTTTATTGCTAATTTCTGCTGGAATAATTAAGGCTGTATTTCCATCCTGATATTTTGCCTTATAATCGTAAAAATCCTTTTTAGGAACAATTTCTCCAGGCACTGAACATTCTGGAGCATCATTGCCCAAGACACCAACTTCAATTTCTCTCGCTTGTACGCCCTCTTCAATGATAATTTTACGATCATATTGGAAAGCTTCAGCAAATGCCTGTTCTAATTCCGCTCTGTTGGTGCATTTACTTATGCCTACGCTTGATCCAAGGTTTGCCGGTTTTACAAAACATGGGTAGCCAAGTTCGCTTTCAACCTTCTGATAGGCATTTTCCTTCTCATTTTCCCACTCACTGCGAATAAACCAGTTATATTTCACTTGAGGAAGCCCCGCATGTGAGAATATATTTTTCATGATTACTTTATCCATTCCTGCAGAAGAGGAAAGAACGCCATTTCCAACATACGGGAGGTTTAAAAGCTCTAACAATCCCTGAACTGTTCCATCTTCCCCATTTGGGCCATGAAGCAGCGGGAAGATGACATCAAATGAACTGTCTTGCTGATCGCCTGACTGAAAAATAGCCGGTGCCAACACCGCAGGGGACAAAGCTTCTTCGCCGGAAAACGCAAGCTCTTTTACGTTTTCAACGGGTTCAGATAACTGGGGTCCCTTATTCCAGCTTCCTTCCTTTGTAATATATATAGGGTGTATTTCAAATTTTTCTAAATCCAGCGCCTTTATAACGGCCATAGCTGTCTGCATGGATACCTCATGCTCAGCTGACTTTCCGCCATACAATAAACCAATTTTCGTTTTCATAAGTACTTGGAACCTCCAATTCTCAAATCACTACCTATTTTAACACTACACATAATAATAAAGGGAGTGATTAAGGTGTGATTTATTGAGGAATTTTTTCATAATCATGACAAAAGCCCGCCACTTTATATTTATGAAATAGACTAGCTCAGCGAAACCTTTATTTTTGTTCCTTGCTTATCTAATCATCCATTCCCTCTCATTTAATTATTTTAATATAATTTCAACATTTGAACAGAATCATCTTAGACCCCTTAGTAAATATATATTCATCAAAGATATTTAAAAAGTCCCCACAAATGTTCAGAATTAATATAATCATTTTGCTTTTTATTAGATAGTAATTTTTTATTAACTTCCCTCTAAAAATACGTTATAATCCACCTAAAGAATACAACTGTTCATTTAAGGAGGACACAATGAAGAAGTTTGGACTACTCCCTAGAATAATTTTAGCCATAGGATTAGGTATTGCCGTTGGTCTGGTTTCTCCAGATTGGCTTACAAAAATTTTTGCCACATTTAACGGATTGTTTGGCAACTTCCTGGGATTTGCCATTCCTCTGATCATTATCGGATTTATCGCACCTGGAATTGGAACAATGGGAAAAGGGGCGGGCAAGCTTCTTGGCATTACAACTGGGATCGCTTATGGTTCAACAATCATTGCCGGTCTATTTGCCTACTTTACCGCTACAACTCTCTACCCAGTCATTTTAAAGAATCAAAGTTTAAAAGAATTTGGAAATCCGGAAGAAGCTTTGCTCTCACCCTATTTTACGGTGGATATGCCGCCTATTATGGGTGTCATGTCCGCGCTGCTTATGGCCTTTACAATTGGATTAGGGTTAGCATCCATTAAAGGGGATGCCCTGCAAAACGCTATGAATGATTTCCGTGATATCGTAGAAAAGTTAATCGAAAAGACGATTATCCCTTTATTGCCGATCCATATTTTTGGTATCTTCGCGAACATGACTCAAGGCGGACAAGTTAGTGCCATCATGAGCGTATTTGCCAAAGTATTTGTTATGATTATCGCTCTTCATATTATTTATTTGCTTGTTCAATATTCAGTGGCAGGAAGTGCAGCCAGGAAAAACCCGCTAAAAATGTTGAAAGAAATGCTCCCTGCCTATTTCACAGCATTAGGAACACAGTCTTCTGCTTCGACCATTCCCGTTACATTAAAACATGCTAAAAAAATTGGCGCACGTGAAAAGACAGCTGATTTTGCCGTTCCTTTATTAGCGACGATTCACCTATCCGGAAGTACGATTACACTTGTCAGCTGCTCCATTGCTGTCATGATGCTGCAGGGACAGACAGCAAGTTTTTCTACATTACTTCCGTTTATATTAATGCTTGGCATTACAATGATTGCAGCTCCCGGAGTTCCTGGAGGTGCCGTTATGGCTGCCCTCGGCCTGCTTGAATCCATGCTGGGATTTACCGACACCATGCTTGCATTAATGATTGCTCTTTATTTAGCACAAGACAGCTTCGGAACTGCCTGTAACGTAACCGGTGATGGCGCCATAACTGTCATCGCAGACAAAGTAAGCTGCAAAAAATCAATATCCAAGCTGCAGCAGACAGCTAAAGCTAGCTGACAGCATAGAAAAAGGCGCAGATTTAATTTCTGCGCCCTTTTCTATGATTCCTTGCAATGCTTCGTACATCCCTCAAGCTGAAGTTCCATCTTCCCTTCTTCTATTCTTACAATGGTTAAGCTTGTACCATGGATAAACGGCGGCGCCCAAATTTGATCAATATTCCACTTTCGGCAAAGCAGGTAAAGCGCTTTGATGACCACGCCATGTGTGACAACAAGGACATTGCCGGATGATAGGCTCTTTTGCAGATCTGCAAAAAACTCATCCACTCGATGGAGGACATCAAGAAAGGTTTCTCCTTTTGCACCTCTAAATGAGGAAGGGTCATTCCAGTAGGCATAAAAGGCTTCAGGGTCGCGTTCTTCTATCTCCTTTTGCGTTAACCTCTGCCATACCCCTAAATCAATTTCCATCAACCGTTCATCCGTTTCCAGCTGTATGGCCCTGTTACCCTTCACAAGCTCAGCTGTTTTAACGGTTCTTCCGCTGGGCGAGGATAGGATTCTGACAAAGTCTATATCCTTTAGCCGGTCTCCTAAAGAAAGAGCATCTTTAATTCCTTTTTCTGTTAAAGCTGAATCCAGTCTTCCCTGTGAACGCATTTCGGTATTCCACTGCGTTTCTCCGTGTCTTGCGACATATACATTTAGCAACTTTCTCACTTCAATTCTATGTTTATTTCATGAAAATATTGGCCTGCCATTGTTTGAACTTCCCCCGCTTTTTCCTTTGGGAAAGCAATAATAAAGCATGTAGATGGTCCTGAGGATTTTTTCAGGTCTATCGTTGTCTGGACCTGGACCATGTGCTCCTCGAAGCCTCTATCAGCGAAAATCTGATTCAGTTCATATAGAATTCCCTTTGATCCTACCGGCTGCAAAACAATATCCGGCATGGAACAGAACTGTTTGAATAAGGACAGCGGGGCAATCTCTTGCTTTCTTTCCATTACTTCATTCCCAACTAAAGGTGCACCAATCACAGCCAGTTGTACCCTGTCGGTAATTGGCACTTCGCCTATAACACTATTACTCCTTTTGCCAAGGACCATTATGCCAATCGCGGATTGCATAAGGGAAAAATTGCTTTCCGTACTGCCGGTTACCGAAATTCCTTCCATGCCCAGCTCCTTCTTACCTTGGCTGATCCCATTCATTAGGTCTTTCCATGCCGCATTACCGCAAAAATTTTGCACAGTCAAAGCAAAGGGAGAAGCTCCAGCTGCCATACATTCCATAACCGCCGTTCTGAAACAGAAATAAGAAACCATCTCATAAGGGACATGAACAGCATCCATTTCCTTGACCCCAATGGCCCCGCTATTATCGCACGCAATAATAATGGACTCCCCTTTGCTGAACGGAATCACTTGAACATCCCTCAACGATGAGCACTTGCCTTTACAAGAATAGGCTTAAGCAGATGTGCCAACCTTGGAATTAAAACAAGTGCGATAGCTGTATTTATCGCAGAGCCTATCATTAAAGACCCAACGATGGAAAAATAGAATGATGTACCCATGAAAAAAATAAAAGGGACAGGTGCCGCTAGCGAGTTTCCCAGAAAGAAGACCATTCCTGCCAGCCGCTTATTTCCCCTGCGGTAAATTAATGAAAAAACAAAGGCTAAAATCGCCATTTCTATGGCAATGATCCCATGAAAAGGCCCCATTGGCATTCCGCCTAAAAATGCAGAGAGCAAATGCCCAAAGGCACCAACAGCCGCACCGGCCGGCCCGCCTAGAAGGGCAGCAGCCAGCAAGGCAGGAAAGGAGTCTAACGCCACACTCGCTATCACAGCTGGTATCTTGATGGCCGCTCCAATGACTGTAAGAGCGATCAGCAGGCTGATCAAAGCCAATCTTAAGCTTTTCACTTCTTATCCTCCTTCGGCTTTACATCGCGAAAGACCTTGGCACTGCGGATATATTCCACATCCTTTTCGTTCAAGCGGAAATTGATTACCCTTGCGGCAGCAAAGAAATAATCTGATAACCTATTTAAATACTTCAAGGGGATTTCGGAAACCTCAGGATCGGCTTTCATTAGGGAAACTACCAGTCTTTCAGCCCTCCTTGTTACAGTACGGGCAATATGAATGGACGCTGCTGCCGGGGTTCCTCCAGGCAGTATAAAGCGTTCCAGATTGGGTGCTTCGTCCGTATATTCATCCACTTTTTTCTCTAAGTAGTCAATAGACTCTTGTTTCAGCTTGAGCTCTCGGTTTTTCATCACATTAGCAAGATCGCCGCCGCAATCAAATAACTCATGCTGAATTTTCTCCAAATCGCCAAGCACATCCTGGAATTTTTCTGGGCTTAATTGTGTCACCGCCTGGCCAACAAAGCAGTTTACCTCATCAACTGTTCCATAGGCTTCCACGCGAATATCGTCTTTTTCCACTCTCCCGCCGATAATACTTGTCTTACCCTTATCGCCTGTACGAGTATAAATTTTCATTTTCAACAGCCCCTTATTTTATTTTTTGGCTAATCCCATACCAGATTAGATCAGCGTATTTTGCCGCTTGAACTGCATCCTGGTAGGCCCAGCCTGTTAGATCCCGCCATTTACGTTCTTTTTCAGAAACAGGTACAATTCCTTTGGTGATATCGGTCCCTATTAATATGACCTTTCGCTTAGAGTCATGATTTTCCCATGCCGCTAATTGATTTAGCAGCAGCTGCCATTTCTTCCGCGACTGATTAAGATCAAACATTAAGGCCCATCCCTTCAGCAACGTTTCAACACCTTCGATAATTAAAAGATCTTCACCTTCTATAGTTGCCATGATATCGGACGGGAAGCTTTTTTCATAACAGGAGATCCAGCGATAAGAGGCTTCCTCTAATTGATAATATTCCTTTACCCATTTTGACTTTCCATTAAAGGAACCTCCTGTAATAAAATGCATCGTTTTCCCTCCCTAAGATAATCACGCTTCCAAATAAGTTCATAGCCTTGCCCATATTCAATTTTCCAGTCCCAAAATCCTTTTTTCTCAGGGGCCCATTTTGTCAGAAGAAAACGGATCACCCCGCCGTGTGTGATAATAGCTGCCCGTTTTGCATTCGACTGGAACGTCGTCTTTATGGCTGCTTCAAATCCCCGATCTACCCTTGCAGTAAATTCGGAAAATGCTTCGCCTTCTGGCGGCCTTTCTGTCAATGGGTCTGACAGCCATCGCCGATAAACAGCATCCTCCTTTAATTCCTCATACGTCATTTGTTCCCAGCATCCGAAATTAATTTCCCTCAAATCCGGCAAGATAAATGGCTGCATGAAAGGAAACACTAGTTTTGCTGTTTCAAGGCATCTGCCCAAATCACTCGAAAAAAGAATCTCATAAGCGGATCCCGGTGGACAAATCTTTTTTCCTTCATTTGGACAAAGCTTAGAATCTGACCAGCCTAAATAGGCATGGCGCTTATTTGCCTCTGTCAGCCCATGGCGAAATAATGCAATAGCCAGAGTGTCATCCACAGCAGCACCTCCGTTCCTTCCACACTTGCCCCAAGTACATCCCCAGTCATTCCGCCAAACCAGCTCACGACTTTTTTATGTAAAAACAGCAGGATAAGCAATGATGCACAAAAAACAATCAGAATTTCCAAAAGCAGCTCTCGGCTGTATAAGAAAGCAGGAATAAGCAAAATGAGCAAATACACTGGATAGGATTTCAATGTTCTGTTATTTGCTGCCTGCTTAAATAACGACCCCAGCCCCGCTTTTTTGGCACTTTTCACCTTTATTAGCAGCACCCCCATGACCATCTTGCTAAAAAAGGGCAATAAGGCGATCAGCCAATAAGAATCAGGCTTCAATCTTTCAATAATTTCATAAATGAAGAAGAACCTGCAGCTTAACAGCACAATAACAGAAAGAACTCCGAAGGCCCCTGTTCGCGGGTCACTCATGATCTCAAGCCGTTTTTCCCTTTCCTGATAGGAAAAGAAGGCATCACTGGTATCCATCCATCCATCAAGATGAATGCCGCCCGTAAGAAATATTCCTGCCAGCCACAGACAGAAGGCAGCTGTCAGGACAGAGAAAGGTGTCCAATTGGAAATAGCATATAGGACAAAGGCATAGATGCCGCCTTGAATAAGTCCAAGAAAGGGAAAAGATCTTATCGCCTTTTCTAAATGAACATTATCCATCGGCAGCTCCAGGCGTATCGGAATCGAAGTGAAGAACTGCAAATTAATCAGCAGGCCCTTTAGCCATTGCATTTCGGCTCCCTTCCTTTCATCAGCAAAGGAATGCCTGCTTCTATCAGAAATGCCTGGCTTGCTCTCTCTACTATCCTCTGATGAAGCTTTCCTAGGATTTTGCTGTAGGCAAGAACAAGCTCATTACTTCCCAGCGGTTCATGTAATACCTCATTGCTGACAATAATCAGCACACAGGCGTTTTTCCTGATTTGATTGACTCCCTCGATAATAGAATTCATCACCTGCTGTTGAAAGGCTTGATCCTTCAAGTCAGACGCATGGCTAAATAATTCATTGTTTAATAATGTAGTTAAGCAATCAAGCAGAATAATATCAGTCTTCAAAAAATTCCCCGCAATTTTTTTTAACCCGACAGGCTGTTCCCATGTCGTCCAATGTAAGCCGCTCTTCTTGCGATCATGCCTGTGCTTTTCAATCCTATTTTCCATCTCCAAATCACTTGCCTGCCCCGCGGCAATATAATGAAGCTGTCCATTTTGCTTATTTGCATAATCAGCAGCAAGTTTTTCGGCAAAACAGCTCTTCCCGCTTCTGACTCCGCCACTGATAAAAATTAAGGAAGATTCCGCCATTTTTTAAGCGCCTCCATAAGAATATAGTTATGCTGTGGACCTTTTACAGCGAAGCGGAGCCATTCTCCTTCCAATCCAATAAAGTTCATCGTATGCCTTGGGATAATCCCCTGCTGGAGGAAAAATTCAAAGAGCGGCAGCTGGTTACCTAACAAAGGATCTTTTAAAAGATAAAAATTTACCCTTGATGGCGAGCTCAAGAAATGTTTTTCTGCAAAAAATGCAAATAAACGATTTCTTTCACGCGCAATAAGCTCCCGGGTTTCCTCAATATATTTATCACTATCAAGACACCATTCCCCTGCTTTTAACGCCAGAGCATTCATACTCCAATGAGGCTGCATACAGGCAAGTTTTCGGATGATAGCTTCGCTTGCCATAACATATCCTAAGCGCAATCCGGGAATGGCAAACATTTTGGTCATCGACCGGATGATAATGATATGTTCATAATCCTTTACCCAATCAGTAATAGATTCATATTCAGCGACAAAGTCATAAAAGGCCTCATCAATGATTAATAGACATCCATGTTCTTTGCAGGTTTCAGCTAGTGTTTGTATTTCAGATTTAGAATAATAAATCCCAGTAGGATTACATGGATTGCATAAGAATACGGCATCATACTGAATAATCAGGCTGCAAAGCTTCTCCAGATTTAGGTCCCAGCGCCCAGCCTCTAGCAGAAAGGAATCTGCCCTGCACCCATTGGTCCGGCAGGCCGCTTCATACTCTGAAAAGGCTGGCTGGATAATCAATGCTCTTTTTCCCCTTAGCATTCTTCCCACAAGGGAAATCAGCTCTGCACCGCCATTTCCTATTAAAATTTGTTCCTCATTCAGATCCTCTTTCACTGCAATTCTGCGCCTTAAGCATTTCCCTTTTGGATCAGGATAGTCTGCTATCATCTCGAACAGCTGCGGCCAATTCCTTTTTAATTGGGCAGGCGGTCCTAACGGATTAATGTTTGCACTAAAATCTATTTTTTCCTCTGGCATGACAAGATTCATTGCTTCATATAAATATTGCGGATTAGATCCATGTGCCGGCCATTTCAATGAACATTCCCCCTAGCCAAAGCATCATCAAAAATAACGGAACCGACTTTGATGTAATTTGATTCACCTTAAGTATGTGACTTTTATTTAATTCAGCGTAAGGCGGGCTTGGCCCCATAGTGGCGCGTACTGACATTATGCCTTTATAGTAATTGACTCCGCCAAGCTGGACGCCTAAAATAGCCGCCACGGCCGCTTCCCCCCAGCCTGAATTAGGACTAGGGTGCTTCTTCGCATCACGCAGCACAATTTCCCACACCTTTTTTGTCCCGGTAAATTGCGGCCGATTTCCTAAAAGAATGCAAATAGAGGTCAGTCTGCTTGGAATCAAGTTCAGCACATCATCAAACCGTGCTGAGGCCCACCCAAAATCCAGGTACCTATCATTCCGATATCCAACCATTGAATCACATGTATTAACGGCACGGTATATTAGTGCTAGCGGCGCTCCGCCAATAAGAGCCCAAAATAATGGGGCAGTAATTCCATCGCTTATATTCTCTGCAACCGTTTCAACAGCTGCTCTGACGATTTCCGGTTCACCAAGCTGGTCCGTATCCCTTCCAACGATATATGATAGCTTTTCACGGGCCTCAGGCAGACTGCCTTTTTCCAGCGGGTCATATACCGTAAGGGCCGCTTCCTTTAAGCTTTTTTGGGCAATCGTACTAGAGATAAGGAATGCTTCTGCAAGAATTCCTATAGCCGGATGAATGCTATAGAAGAGATAAACAATGCCAACAGAAATCCCCCCGACAGTCAGCAGAACCATGATAAGCATGAGGAGACCTTTTAACTTCTTTAACTCCCCGCTGTTCAAGCCCTTTTCAAGCTGATTGATCAAGGAGCCTATCCATTTGACCGGGTGCGGCCAACTCGGAGGATCACCAACTGCAAGATCAATAACAACAGCAATCGTTAGGGCAATCAAGTGGTATAGCATCATTTCTTCACTCTTTTGCGGCTTTTCCGGACTGCCTCAGCCGTGCATGAATAAACGGTTTGTCCGATTACCTTCCCTAAAGGGGTAATGGTTCCAGCAAAGTCATGCCTTTGTCCCCTTTGCGAAGCGGCAATCAAAATACTGTCAGTAGAAGTTCCAGTGGCAATCGTTCCTGTGACAGGGTCAATAATTTTCAGATCAAGCATGGCCTTAGCTTTCGCCTCGGTAGCCGTCATAATGCTTTGAATAAAAGCCTCCTCAGCTAAATCTCCATTGACAAACACCCATGTATTGATGGTGCCAGGCAGTGGGTGAAAGCAGTGCTCCGTACCTTTAGAAGCGTCAACGGCATTTCCGACCCCTGCTGTAACCACAACGAAAACAGAAAAATCACCCTGCTCCACGTACTTGAAGCTGACATCATCTAGTACAACAGCCGTCATCATCCCGACGGCATCACTTGGTTCAAAACCATTTTTTTTCAAATAGGCTGTCATTTCCTGCTTATGATCATCACAATTATAATCCTTGCTGACATGACGGTTGACAAACACCTGATACCAGCCTGTTCCTGAACCGACTACGCCAGAAGACATTGTACGAAGCGGGATAGGGGATTTTAGGACAATATGCTGATCCGATTGTTCCAGGAGATCCTCATTAATGAATGCGCTTGGTTCATCACTCGCATGATCAGGCAATAAAACTATTTGCGGAGCAGGTACTATTGGATGCGGCTGCTTTTGAATGTCTGTCCTATAAACCTTGCGGATTCGATCCTCTTTGAGCACTTCATTTGGCAAGTGATCAATTTGAACCTCGCCACTTTCTAAAAGCAATAAACGGTCACAATAAAGACCAGCAAGGTTCAGATCGTGAAAAATTGAAATAACGGTCAGGTTTCTTTCCCTTGTCCAGCCCCGCAATAAATCAAGCAGTTCCTTCTGAAAGGACAGGTCAAGATGGTTTGTCGGCTCATCTAGCAACAGAATTTCCGGTTCCTGAGCAAGAGCCTGGGCTAAGTAAACCCTTTGCCTTTCGCCCCCTGACAATTCATGTACATAATGATCTGCAAATGAAATAACTCCTGTTTGATCCATGGCCTCGTTTACAATGGATTCGTCTCTTTCCGACCAGGACTGAAACCAGCCTTTTTGGTGAGCATACCTTCCGAGGGAGACCGTCTCTTTTACGGTATAGGAAAACGAATGAAAGGAATGCTGGGGAAGAACAGCAAGAATTTTCGCCAATTCCTTTGCAGTGTAGTCCTTTACACATTTTCCCTTAAGAACGATTTCGCCGCTTTCATAAGGAAGTATACCTGTCAGCATTTTAATCAAGGTTGTCTTCCCGCTCCCATTTGGGCCAATAATTCCTAAAAGCTCGCCTTTTTCAAGCTCAAAGGATACATCTTTAATGATAGCGGCAGAAGAATAGCCGCCAGTTAACTTATGAACATTAAGCATCTTTACCCTCTTCTTTCTGGACGTCTATTCAGGAGGATGACTGCAAATACTGGGGCCCCAATAATGGCTGTAATTACACCGATAGGCAGCTCCCCTGGGGTGATAATGGTTCTTGCCGCCAGATCTGCAAGAATTAAAAAGCTTCCGCCTGTTAAAATTGACAAAGGCAATAGATGCCGATGATCAGGTCCCCATAATAATCTTGTTAAATGAGGAATTACCAGTCCCACAAAGCCGATTGTCCCTGATACAGCTACTGCTGAACCAGTTAGAATAGAGCCTGCGATCAGCACAAGCATCTTTCGCTTCTGAACGTCTACACCGATATGCTTCGCACGCTCTTCCCCAAAAGACATGGCATTTAACTCTCTCCCATTCAGAAGGAGCAGTACAGAGCCAGCAATGAAAAAGGGCAGGATTATTTGGACATATGGCCATCCTCGCATGGATACACTGCCAAGAAGCCAGCTGATAATCATCCTTAGCTCTTCTCCTGTTAAGGCAATCATGAGTGAAATTATCGCTCCTAAGAAAGAGCTGAATATAATGCCAGTTAAAATAATGGTTTCAACCTTCATGGACCTCTCCACTTTACGGGCAAACAGCAGCACAAGGAAAATGGTGATGAGGGAGAATAATACACTCAAAATAGGCAAGGTAAAACTTCCCGCGAATGGAATAGACAGACCGAAAAATAAGGTAATCACAGCACCAACTGAGGCACCGGAAGAAACACCAAGCGTATACGGATCAGCAAGCGGATTCCGCAATAACCCTTGAAAGGCAGCACCGGCGATGGCTAATGAAGCGCCAACTAAGCCAGCAAGAAGCACCCGAGGAAGCCTGATATTCATGACAATATTGACATACATTGGATTAATCGAATCACTTGGCGGCAATCCAAAAAGCTTAGCGCTAATTATATATACAATATCCCAGACAGGAACAGAGACCGTGCCAATAGAGATGCCCAATAATATTGATGAAATTAAAAAACACATTCCAAGAATGTAAGCTAATATTTTTCTAGTCTTCAAATTGATTAACTCCTTACCGAAAGCTAAAGGCCAAATAAAAAACATCTCCAAGATAAAAGGAGATGTTTGAAATTAGCAATGTAAAGAACAAGTAAGCCATTGCTTCAAACACCTCCTATCCTCGTAGGTTATGGCGCGCAGAAATCAGGCAGGTCTCCTGGCTTTTGGTCATTGCTTAAAGCAGCGCCTTCCCATACTTGTTGTATAGTGGCATTTGCAGCTTAGCTCCCAATTACAGTGGCGGGACCGCGTTGGAATTTAACCAACTTCCCTTTTAAGTCCTCAAATGCAGATAATTAACAATGCATTTGATAGACACCTTTTTCATAATGATATAAAGTTTTTATGCCTCTATTATACATCATTTTTCTTTGATGAAAATGTTTTAAAGATACACTTTCCATTCCCTTAGCTTTTTATCAAAAGCAAGCTTGGCATGGCAAGGCTCCTTTGAGACTGCTTCATAATTCTCATACATCTCATCCATATCGGAAAAATCGCCAGCAATCCAGATTGGTATTTCAATCTTCGTGCGGCTTTGCTCATTATCTTTAATTGAAAATACCGCACCCTCTCTCATAAGCTGCTTTAATGACCGGAGAATTTCGATTGGAATTGGCGGATAAGATCTTTTCTTCTTTATTCCGAGCAATGTCTTTTCCACCTTGGAATCAGCCATCTTCCCCGGTATTACTTCGCCAATCATCTTAAAAAAGTCCCCAAAATCATGGTAATAGGTTTTATTAATCCACCCATCATCATGGGCCAAATAAACGTATCTGTTTCCCAAATGATTGTAAAAAGGCGGCTTTAGATGTTCTTTTAAATGACCCAAGTAAAGAAGTTCGGCAATGGCCTGCCCAGAAAGTTCATTGAGGTCTTCTTCCTCCTCAAAATCAATCCAGCAAAAATCGCCGTACCCATAAACATCCTCTTCCATCAGCTTAGGCAATTTATCTTTAGGCACATATTCGAGAAGGGTATGCATATTAAAGTCCCCATCCTCATATTTTGACTTGAGCAAAAGAAGATTGTTAAGCGAATAGAATAAACTTTTGGCAAATTCCTGGAATTCAATACCATATGTAAGAACGTATTGATCACGTTCATTTAAATGAATATAAATGATATCCCGAATACTATGATTCCTTTTTTTCAATGGTGAAACCCCCGAAAAGATAGTAAGAAACCAATTTCTGCAATACTCATCTAAATAATATCAAAGTTTTGCATATTTAAGGAAAAATTTTTACAACAATTTGAACTTTTTCTTTCAAAATCGCCATTTGCCCTTAATATGGTAATAATACTTCCTTTCCAAGCAAGATCAAAATTTTTTATAATGTTAATGGGATTTATTATATAATAAGCTGGATTTGTTGTTTGAATTCCCTCTTAAGTGAAAGGAGTGTGAGAAGTATGATTCAAAGCATGTCAGAGGATCAAATCACTCTTCACATAATAAAGGCATTAAAGGATAACAAGAAAAAAGAATTTGAAACCATTCTTGATGAACTTCAGCCATATGATATTGCACAAATTTACAAGAACCTGCCAGAGAAGCATAAAGCACGCTTTTTAATTTTCATGAAAATAGACAGGCTGGCTGATTTAATCGAAGAGCTCACCAAGGAAGATCAGCTGAATGTCTTAAATAAATTGGGCATCGAAAAAACAGGTAAGGTCCTTGATTTAATGGACAATGATGACTTGGCTGATTTGCTTGATGAACTATCGCCGGAGAAAATTGCCTCCTTGCTTTCCGGAATGAAAAAAAGTGAATCACAGATTGTTCAGGACATCATGAAATATCCTCCGGAAACTGCCGGGCGCCTCATGACCAACCGGTTTGTCTGGATAAGGGATTACTATACCGTCATGGATGCAGTTGGAAAATTAAAGCTGTTTGCCGAATTTGCAGAAACCATTAATTACTTATATGTCATCGACCATGATCGAAAACTGGTTGGAGTTGTTTCCTATCGGGACCTGCTCATAGCCGAACCGGACGAATTAATCAGAAATATTATGTATGAGCGTGTGATTTCCGTTCAGGTAACCTCCGATCAAGAAGAATCGGCAAGACTGATTGAACGGTACGACTTCATGGCCATTCCCGTGGTAAATGAAGAAAATGTTCTTATGGGGATTGTCACCGTTGACGATATTATCGACGTCGTCATCCAGGAAGCTAACGAGGATTTTGAGAAACTTTCTGCCACAGGAAAGTCGATTGATTTCGAAACAAAAGCCTTCACGGCTGCCTATCGGAGACTGCCATGGCTGATTTTGCTTTTATTTATCGGAATATTATCCGGCAGCATTATCAGCGGCTATGAAGAGACACTGCAAAAGGTTGTTGCATTAGCCTTCTTTATGCCAATGATTTCAGGGATGACTGGAAATACCGGCACGCAATCTCTTGCCGTTGTTGTCAGGGGTCTTGCTTCCAATGATATTAATAAGAAGGTCATTACCAGGCTAATTATGAGAGAGTTTGGTGTGAGCTTGATTATCGGACTTGTATGCGGAATTCTTATTTCGCTTATTGCTTTTATCTGGCAAGGCAGCGCTATATTGGGCGTTGTAGTCGGGCTTTCTTTATTCCTGACCTTAATCATCGGAACCCTTGCAGGCACGATTATTCCATTAGTACTATATCGGGTTAACATTGACCCGGCAGTCGCCTCAGGTCCGCTTATTACGACACTAAATGACATTTTCTCGCTTGTCGCATACTTTGGAATTGCCACGATGTTTATTTCGCACCTAATGTAGTCGGTGCAGAACTGATTCATTACCCATTTTGATTGCTAGGGTATTTCATCTTTGTTACGATGAATGTAACTTTTGAACGAAAAACAGGTGTATAACGATGACTAAACCTATGAAAATATCGGATCGGTTTGACTGGACCTTATGTCTATTATTATTTTTATTTTTTCTAATCAGCTGTACAGCCATATACAGCGGACAAGCATCAGGGCAATACGAGGGAAACTTCGTCATAAGCCAAATCAAAAATTATATCATCGGAATTATTATTATTGCAGGAATCATGTACTTCGACATGGAGCAAATCAGGAGGCTCAGCTGGTTCTTATATGGAATAGGTATTTTGCTTCTAGTCGGACTTCTTATCGCACCTGAAGCACTTGTTCCGGAAATTAAAGGAGCAAGGCTCTGGTATAAGATCCCAAAGCTTGGATCTATCCAGCCTTCTGAGTTTGTCAAGGTTTTCCTTATTATTGCGCTAAGCAAAGTCATTGTAAGCCATTATGAAAAGTATATTGTAAAGACGCTGAAAACGGATTTTATTTTATTAGTAAAACTGGGACTTCTTACAGTTGTTCCATTAGGATTAATTATTGCAGATGATTTGGGGACAGCCCTTGTCATCATTGCGATTTTCACCGGAATCGTCTTAGTTTCAGGGATTTCATGGAAAATTATTGTTCCCATTTATAGTCTTGGGGGAGTATTTGCAGGTATTATCTTTTATCTTGCCATAAGAGCTCCCGAAATTCTGGAGAAATATCTAAAGGTTGATACTTATCAATTTTACCGCATTTATTCCTGGCTGGATCCTGTTGAGTTTAGACAAGGGGCCGGAATGCAGCTTTATAAATCGTTATTGGCCATTGGATCAGGACTGCTCACAGGCAAAGGCTTCGGTGATCGGCAAGTGTACATTCCCGATAGCCACACAGACTTTATCTTTAGTGTTATTGGCGAAGAATATGGCTTTATCGGCGGAAGCATTGTCATCAGCCTGTATTTTATCTTAATCTATCATTTAACCAAAATCGCCATGGATTCAAAGGATCCGTTCAATACGTATATTTGTGTCGGCATCATTAGCATGATTACTTTTCATGTATTCCAAAATATTGGCATGACTATCCAAGTGCTGCCAATTACAGGGATTCCGCTGCCATTCATCAGCTACGGGGGAAGCTCATTGATGGGCAATATGCTCGCCATGGGATTAATATTCAGCATTAAGTATCATGAGAGAAACTATATGTTTTCATCGGATGCCAACTACCCAGCCAAGCATGAAAAAAAGCGAAGAAGTTTATCTTAATATAAAAAAGGGCCTGATAGCCGCTAGTTTAAGCGGAATATCAGGCCCTTTTTTAGGAGGACTCCCTCACTTTTCTTTTGTAAAACTGTACTTTCATTACAGATCTAATTAAAAAATAGACAATGAATAATCCAAGGATGACCAGACCAGCCATTCCAAGGTTGAACAGCTTTAGCGCTACACTGATCAGCGTCGCAATATAGACTGTTCCCAATAGAAGGCTCACTTCACGGTTCTCATAATATACAGTCAGCTTTGCTCCAAAGGATGTACCAATCAGCCCCCCTGCCACAAGCAGCAGACTTAATTTATAATCTATCGGCACAGTTAACGCATAGGAAATAAAGGCTGCCGGAACAATGATAAAAATGGTAAAAAGGCTGGTCCCAACCGCCCTTTTAGGCTCGAGCCCCAAAAAGGCAACTGAAAGAGGAACAATAATAAATCCCCCGCCCACTCCTAAAGTCGTGGAAACAAATCCGGCAAAAGCTCCGATGAAAATCATTTTTATGATAGATGGCCGGTTAGCGGAATCACTTTGTTGCGCTGTCGCCTTTTTCCCCTGTTTTAGCATGGTTATTGCAAAATAACCGAGAAGGATGATGTAAAAGATCGGAATCACCGTTTCATCCCATCCCTTTCTTTCGAGCAATAAGACAAAAGGCCTTGCAAGCTGGGTGGCTACAACTCCGCTAAAGCCAAGAATCAGGCCATATTTCCAAATGATATTTTTTAGTCGAATATGTGTAGTAATTCCGGAAAAGGATGTTCCAAGTGTAAATAAAAGACTAGTGGTAACAGCCTCGATTGGGGAATACCCGAATAGCATCAAAAGTGGCGTAAGGATAAAACCACCGCCTACACCAAAGAATCCGGATAACACGCTAATTGCAGCTCCCAATAAAAAAAACAAAATTAAAATCATATAAAGTCTCCTCGTATTATAATCCCTCACCTATTATTGTAATAAAAATCCCCTATTTAATGCTAATCCTCCCTAATATATGACGAAAGGATTTGGAAATGATATAATTTGTCTAGTTTGTTTTTAAGGAGAAAGTAATCAATGTCTGAAATCATACATGCGATCGAAGAATGGCTAATGGAATATGGGGCATTAGGGTTATTCTTTGTGTCCTTTGCTGATTCCTCGTTTTTTCCCATCCCGCCGGATTTCGTCTTAATTCCAATGGGTATTGCAAACCCTGACAGCGCCCTTTGGTATGCTTTTTTAACAACCGCTGCATCTGTTCTTGGCGCAATCTTTGGATGGTTTATCGGAAAGAAATTAGGCAGGCCCATTCTAAAAAAATTCTTTTCAGAAAAAAATATCCAAAAGGTTGAATATTATTTTAATAAATATGGACCAATGGCCATTCTATTTTCAGCCTTAACACCAGTTCCATATAAAATCTTTACGATTTTCTCAGGTGTTTCTCAAATCCCGCTGCGGGTATTGGTAATCTGGTCCATTATTGGACGCGGACTCCGCTTCTTTCTCGAGGCTGCAATTATCATACTTCTCGGCGAAAAAGCGATGCCTTTTATTGAGGAAAACTTCTCAATGCTGACCATGATTATCGGTGCAATCCTGATTGCAGCCTATATTGTCTACCTCATTATTCAAAGGAAAAAGAATAAATCTTAAATTGAAAGTCCCGGAGAAAAGAGCTCCGGGATTTATTTTTATCTATTATTAATTAATAATAATTATAATTAAGTATTGATTTTAATTTTATATTTGTTATAATTTAATTAAAGAAACCACTAGGAGGTCATGCTTAATGGAAAATCTATATGCATCAATGAATACACAAATTGCTAACTGGAGCGTTTTATACACAAAACTTCATCACTATCATTGGTTTGTTAAGGGCCCACTGTTCTTTACCCTTCATGAAAAATTCGAGGAGCTGTATAATGAATCAGCAAATACAGTCGATGAATTAGCAGAAGCCCTTCTTGCCATCGGCGGTACACCTGCAGCAACTATGAAAGAGTATTTAAGCCTAGCTGTCATTGAGGAAGCAAATAAAGAACAAACTGCCAATGAGATGGTGGCAGCCCTTTTAGCCGACTATAAGCAATTAAAGGTTGGAGTTAAGGATCTGGCTGAACTGGCAGATAAAAATGGCCAGGATGCCATCAACGATCTGGCTGTGGGACTAACTGGACAGCTTGATAAACATATTTGGATGCTTAGCGCCTACTTAGGATAATAATGGGAAATGGGAGAAGAGCCAGTGAAGAGAAACACTGGCTCTTTTTTTTACTTTTCGGGAGGAATTTTCGTTCTATAAAATGAACTATTAAAATATGAATTTCATTAAAGGAAGTGAAGTGTTGAAAAATAATGTTGTTGTTCTTGATATCATTTTCTATGTAGTTCTCCCTTTGGCCGTGTGGAATCTTGGCCGCGATCTGCTCGGTGATTATATAGCCATGATCATTTCCACCATTCCAGGAATTCTTTATAGCCTGTACCGCTTTTTTGAGCTAAAGAAAGTCAATTTCTTTGGACTCTTTTTGTTATCTAATTTAATCATTACCTTCCTCATCGATGTTCTGGCGGGATCAGCCATTCAGCTTTTATGGAATAATGTGATTTATGCGTACATACTTGGGTCAATTTTTCTTGTAACCATAATGGTGAAAAAGCCAATATTTTTATACGTGACACTCGATTTAGTGGAGCTGCAAGGAAATGACCGAGGCGAAATGGAAGAGCTTTTCTATAGTAAAAGAATCTTATCCATATTTAACTGGATCACCGCGGGCTTTGCCCTTAAATTTATTATTCTTGCTGCCATAAAAACTTGGCTGATTCAGCAATACGGAGTAGAAGCCTTTGATAAAGGCATTATTCTCCGCCAGGCGCTGAACTGGGGCTTTACCATTATTTCATTAAGCGGGTTTTATTTTATCAATAGAGAACTTGGAAAATCACAAACGCCACCCATTGATTCCAATAACTCTGAAAGCCCAACCTAAAACGTTTCCACTGTGCTTTTGGAAAAATGATATGATATTCATTGATATCACTATCAAGGAGCTTATGAAATGTTAAACGTAAAGTATTCTCTTTTTATATTTATTGGGGCGTGCAGCTACGGGGTTTTGGCATCCATTGTCAAATTAGGGCTGAAATCCGGGCATAGTGTCTACGAATTAATCAGTAGCCAATATCTTTTTGGCCTTATCCTATTATTAGTAACAATCCCTTTTATCAAGCGGGTTAAAATCCCCTTCAGACAGGCGGCAGGCCTTATGCTGACTGGCACAGCTTTAAGTCTGACAGGCATTTTTTACGGATTAAGTCTTGAACGTACCTCGGCTTCACTGGCGATTGTCCTCTTATTTCAATTTACTTGGATTGGTATTTTAATAGAGTCGATTTACGAAAGAAAGCTGCCGGGCAAGGGAAAGATCGCTGCAGTTATTTTCCTTATTGCAGGAACAGTTTTTGCAAGCAAGCTCTTATCTAGCACGGAGCACCATTTTCAAGCAGACGGCCTTTTTTATGGCATCCTTGCTGCTTTTTGCTACGCCATTTTCATGTTTGCAAGCGGAAAAGTGGCACCAGGTGTCCCAAGCCTTCAAAGAAGTATTTTTATGACACTGGGCGGCTTACTAATCCTACTGATTATTTTTGGCCCATTCCTTATTAAAAATGGGGTCCAATTCTCAGGACTTTGGAAGTTTAGTCTGCCAATGGCCTTTTTTGGAGCGATTTTCCCTATCGTCCTTTTTGCGATTGGCACACCAAAAGTCGAAGCAGGTCTTGCAACAATCCTTGGCTCTGCAGAGCTTCCAGCTGCAGTTGCGGCTGCCATGCTTATTCTTGGTGAAAAAATAACCGCGGGTCAAATCGTTGGAATTATTCTCATCTTAATTGGGATTTCTATTCCGCAGCTGCGTTTTCAGAAATTTTTCCAGAAAAGATTAAAAATATAGCTAATGACGCTGGAACTGCTAGTGACTCCGAAAAAGGCACTCCAATTATTAGACAGTAAAAAGGCTGCCAGAAAATCAGTTTTCACTGACTTTCCGAACAGCCTTTTTTCATACTATTTTAATTCAGCTAAAATTTCTTCGATTTTTTCAAGCTCAGATTGTAAGCCGCCCCCGCTTAGGTACCAAAGTACACCATCTAAATAAACGATTCGTTTGTTTTGATATGCTTGTGTTTTCTGGATTATTTTATTTTCCATATCTTTATTGATATTTGATTGGCCGCCTACCGCTGCTGTACGGTCGATAACGAACAATACTTCTGGGTCAAATTCTAGAATTGCTTCGAAGCCAAAGTTAGAGCCGTGGGAAGAAGATGCGATATCTTCTGTTACTGGTTTGAAGCCGTAAATATCATAAATGTAACCAAATCGAGAGTTTGATGCGAAACCTGATAATTTCCCTTCGTTGTACATTGTAACTAATGAAGTTTTATAGTTACCAGATAAAGCCTTCACTTCTTCTAAAGCTGAATCAATTTTTGCTTTGTATTCATCTGCCTCAGCTTCTTTGCCAAACATTTTAGCTGCAACATCTACAGATGCTAGAAATGTATTCCAGTAGTCATCCTGAGATGTTCCAACAAATACTACAGGTGCGATTTCCTTTAATTCCTCATAGTACGGTGCCAGACGGCCTGAAATAAAAATAGCGTCTGGGCCAATTTCTGCGATATCTTCAAGTAATGGTTCTTTTAAAGTTCCGACATTTACATAGTCATCGCTAGCATAGGCTTCAAGGCTATCTGGCAAGCTAGAATCTTGCGGAACCCCAACAATTCCTTCAACGCCTAGTGCATCTAATGTATCTAGAAAACCATAATCAAATACAACAATCTTTTCTGGCATAGAGTCAAATGTTACATCTTCAAAGTCTACTGCTCCCGCTTCTTCAGTTTCAGTTGCAGTAAGTGTTGGAGATACCGTCATTGGATATTGCCCTGCTGCTGTCTCCGTTCCTTGTTCTTCGGCAGCGTTGGTCTCATTTGCCTTTTCTGGTGCTGCCTCATCATCATTTCCGCATGCAGCCAGAGCTAAAGTTAGTGCCAGCAGTGCACTTGCTAATTTCCACTTTTTCATTGTGTCCTCTCCTTTTAATACATATGTAAATTTTTTAATTAAAAATGAGAATCATTATCGTTGATAACAATTCTCATTATAGAGACATAACTACCTGCCGTCAATACAAAAATGGGAAAATTTATAATGCATTTTGCGCATCAAACTTTAATCCCCATTAGCCGATATGTCCCTAATTAATAAGAAAAGACCTAGAGACTAATCCCCTAGGTCAAATAGCATGTGAATTGAAATAAACACAAATTCGACAGCCGTTTTGTTCTTGGATTGGAATATCCATATCATAAATTTCTCGTAAAGCATCTGAATTAATAATTTCGTGGGTTGGACCATTTTTTACAAGCTTGCCATTTTTCAATGCTACAATCCGATCAGAATAAACGGATGCAAAATTAATATCATGCAAGACAATGACAACGGTCTTACCAAGCTCATCCACAAGCTTTCGTAAAATCTTCATGATTTGGACAGAATGCTTCATATCCAAGTTATTTAATGGCTCATCAAGCAAGACATAGTCCGTATCCTGGGCAATCACCATCGCTATAAATGCACGTTGTCTCTGACCGCCTGATAGTTCATCTAAAAACATATCCTGGATGTCGATTAAATTCATATATTCAAGAGCTTGGTCAATGAACTTTTCATCTTCATCTGTAAAGCGCCCTTTTGAATAAGGATAACGGCCAAACGCTACTAGCTCACGAATAGTTAAGCGTACATTTAAGTAGTTGGATTGCTTCAAAATCGAAACACGCTTTGCAAACTCAGAAGACTTCCACTTTTTCACATTATTTTTATCAAGCAGAACTTCCCCGGTATCAGCATCTAATAATCGGCTTACCATTGAAAGCAGAGTAGATTTACCTGCACCGTTCGGTCCAATAAACGATGTAATCGTACCTGGCTCGATCGTAATTGAAACATCCTCGACTACAGGCTTTTTCCCAAAATACTTCGATAATCCTTTGATTTCAATCATCATGCTGACCTACTTTCTTTTAATAGTAAGAAAATGAAGTAAATACCACCGACAAAGTTTATGATGACACTTAATGTGGTACGCAGTTCAAAAATATGTTCAACAAGAAACTGACCGCCAACGAGGGCTATTACGCTCATTAAGCTTGCCCCAAGAATTAAAATCGAATGTTTATAAGTAACTAAAAATTGATAAGCAAGGTTCGCTACGATTAAACCGAAAAATGTAATCGGTCCAACTAATGCGGTAGCTGTGGCAATGAGCACCGATGATAAAATTAAAATGTTCATGACCATCTTGTCGTAATTGACGCCAAGATTCATCGCATTTTCACGGCCCAGTGACATAACATCTAACTTATCCATAATAAGATAGCCATAAATGAAAGCTATTAATAAAATACCAATCGCAATATATAATAGCTCTGCCTTAACATTTGTAAATGTTGCAAATAGCCGGCTTTGCAGACTTAAATATTCGACTGGATCAATCATGACCTGCAGAAATGTAACGAGGCTTCCTAACAGTGTGCCAATAATCATCCCTATTAATAGAAGTAAATAGATAGGATGTTTGTCGGACCTGAATAGGAAACGGTATAAGATGAGCGCAAACAATACCATTGCTAGAATCGATGCACCAAAATTCAAATATTTATTTAACACCCAAACAGACATAGAGCCTGCGAAAAAATAGATTAATGTTTGGACGACTTCATACATTGAGTCAATCCCCATCATGGAAGGCGTCAGAATACGGTTTTGCGTAATCGTTTGGAACACAACGGTCGAATACGCAATCGCAATTCCTGTTACAACCATTGCCGATACCCTAGTCATTCGTTTAGGGAAGGCATAATCAAATCCGCCTTTTAAATCATAAAATCCATAAAACAAGATACAAATAATGGCAATTGCGGCTAAGAGTATCAGTTTTCTGCTATTTCGCATATGCTTTCCCCCTAAATAACATGATTAGGAAGATCGCACTGCCGATTACTGCAACAGTTACATTGACTGGAATCTCATAAGGGTGGACAATAATTCTGCCTAAAATATCACAGATTAATAGAAACACAACCCCTAAAGCAGCAGTATGAGGAATCGTCTTTCGTAAATTGTCCCCTAAATATAGCGATACGATATTCGGTACAATTAAGCCTAAAAACGGAATGACCCCAACCGTTAATACAACCGTTGTTGAAATAATAGCTACAAGGACAAGACCTGTGTTTAAAACAACCTTATAGCTTAGCCCGAGGTTTTTCGCAAAATCTTCCCCCATTCCAGCAACTGTAAACTTATTAGCAAAGATGTACGCTAGAATAACAGTAGGAATAGCTAGATATAGCAACTCGTAACGTCCTGCTATAATCAATGTGAAGCTCCCCATTAACCAGGATGAGATATTTTGAATAAGGTCTGCCTCATAGGCAAAAAATGTTGCAATGGCTGATAAGATATTCCCGTACATAATGCCGATTAATGGGACGAAAATTGCATCTTTAAATTTAATTTTATCTAAGATTTGCATGAAAATTAGTGTACCTATTAATGCAAATGCAAAGCTAAATATAATCTGCTGTGTATAAGTTACATTTGCAAAGAACAGCATGGAGATTAGTATCCCAAGTTTTGCAGCATCTAACGTACCTGCTGTCGTTGGTGACACGAATTTATTTCTGCTTAAACTTTGCATAATCAAACCCGCTATACTCATTCCTGCTCCCGCTAGAATGATCGCTACTAAACGAGGAACCCTACTAATCAGGAAAATTTGCGTCTCATCTGATTCCCAATTTAGTAAATCCATCGGTGTGATATTAATAGCCCCAATAAATAACGATATGAACGAGAGGACAATGCCAGCGATTATTAATATCCATAGTCTCATTTTGAAATCCTCATCATCTATATTCTTAGCATTTGTTCTATTTTTAGTTTCATCTTTTTCTTAAGAATCATCCTAATTAAGAATCATTCTCATTAACAATCAAAAAAATATGGCGATAATGAATCTCACTATCAACCTTACTTTCATTTAACAATAAATAATGGAAAGTGTCAATAAATATGAGAAGAATTCTCATTTTCATAATCATTCTGCCTTTTTCTCTATTTGAACCCCTCTAATTCCTAAGCCAGGATCCTTTGGCAGTGTAATTTTTCTGCCTCTGTATTGAATACCTCCTTCGATAATCTCCTTTGCCAGCATGAGCGGAGCATCAAAGTCAAAACGGGTAATATTCTTCTTGCTGGCCGCAAAATGGGCTGCGGCTGTAATTCCAATGGTGGTTTCAATCATGCTGCCCGCCATGCACGCCATCCCGCAATTCTCCGCAAGCTGATTAATGATCTGTGCCTGATAAATACCGCCTGACTTCATCAGTTTTATATTGATTAAATCTGCACTTCTTGTTGTGATGACTTCATAGGCCTGTTTGGGAGTAAACACACTTTCATCTGCCATGATCAATGTGTCTGTATGTTCGGTCACCTGCTTAAGACCAGTAATATCCCAGGCTTTTACCGGCTGCTCGATAAGCTCAATTTCTAATCCCAAATCCTCCATTTTCCGAATCGCTCGAATGGCTTCTTTCGGCTTCCAGCCTTGATTTGCATCCAGGCGCAGCTTAATCGAGTGACCCACCCTGTTTCTAACTTCTTGAATCCGGTAAATATCAGTTTTTATATCATCTTTTCCCACTTTTATTTTCAATACATTAAATCCTTGCTGCACAAAGGAAACAGCATCCTCCCCCATCTCCTTTGGGTCATTGACACTGACTGTGTAATCTGTTTCAATTTCACTGCGGTATCCCCCCAAAAACTGATAGAGCGGGAGTCTGCAGTATTGGGAAAGGCAATCATATAATGCCATGTCGATAGCCGCTTTTGCACTGGAATTCCCAACAAGAATCACCTGCAGGTCTTGAAAAATTTCCTCATAATTCAAAAGGCTGCGATTGATTAAAAACGGTTTAAATACTTGATGAATCGCCGCCTCAATACTTGATAAGGTTTCACCTGTTATAACAGTGGTAGGCGGTGCTTCTCCCCAGCCGCTTATCCCATTATCACAGGTTACTTTAACAAGAATGGATTCTGCTGTTGAAACAATTCTCAATGCAGTTTTAAAAGGCTTTTTTAAGGGGATTGCCACCCGAAAAGTTTCAATTTGATTAATCTTCATGAAACCACCACCCCTCTTTAACAAATGCCGCTTTCAACAATTAATCGTTGATTGAAAGTATCTATCTCTGCTGATGCCCCGAGCGGAATCGCTATATTGGGACTGCAATGGCCCATTTTAAATCCCTTCATTGCAGGACGTCCGGCTAATTTGGCGTAATGGCTGATCACTTCCTCTAAACTTAATGAAGGACCCTTCCCGGGAACACAGTCATTAAAATCGCCAATAATAAGCCCAGCCGCATCTGTCAATTTTCCAGACATATACAACTGGTTCAGCATCCGGTCTACTGACCTTGGCGGTTCGCTAATGTCTTCTATGAAAAGCAGTTTTCCGCATGTATCAATTTCAAATGGAGTACCAAGTGTGCTGGTTATAAGGGTCAAATTTCCCCCTGTCACTTCACCCGCTGCCTGGCCTTCAACTATTGTTTCTAATGGGGATGTTTCGTTTGTATATTGAATCATGATTGGGTCAAACAGCTGCTTAAATCCTTCCTTTGATAATTCATGAACCTCTTCTGAGCCAATATCAGATGCGAGCATCGGTCCGTGGAAGGTAATTAGCCCTGTTCTTTTCCGAATAGCTAGGTGCAAAAAGGTGATGTCACTATAGCCCCAAAAAATCTTTGGATTTTCCTTAATGGCTACATAATCCATCTGGGCGGCGATTCGCCCTGTTCCATACCCGCCTCGGGCACAAAAAATGGCTTTTACTTCTTTGTCGCAAAACATGGCATGAATATCATCTAACCTGGCTTGATCCCTGCCAGCTAAATATCCGTATTGATCATTCACATGTTTCCCAAGCTTTATATTCAAGCCTAGCTCCTCTAAAAATGAAAACGAACGCATCAGTTTTTCTGAATCCGGCGGACTCGCGGGTGCAATGATCCCGACCGTATCCCCTTTTTTAAGACGGGCTGGCTTTATCCGCATGATGTCACATCCTTTAAAAGTTGTTTCTCCTCTCTTACAACCATATTCATATTGGTAAGGCATTCATGATAAAAAAATCTCCCAAAATAACATGGAGTCCGAAAAAATGATTCCGGACCCCTTTTTAATCTAAAGACATATTTGGCTTTTCTCTAATTCCTTCTTTACGATTTCTTCTGCTCTTTGAAGGAACTCTTTACCTGATAATACAGGTTCTCCACCGCCTTGTGCGAATGTATCTGAACCGCCTCCTTTGCCATTAATCCAAGGGAGTATGCTTTGACAAAGCTGTTTCATGCTTATGGAAGGTGCTGATCCCTTTGCACTGACAAATTGAAGTTTTTCATTGCTTTCATTAATTAATAAGACGACTGACTCAGCAGTACTTTCTGCCACTGCACGCGCCAATTTTTGGAGTTCCTGAATAGATTGGTCTTGATACACATGCCCAATAAATTTCACTGAATAAAATTCAGCTGCGTTATCTGCCAGTTCCTTTGCCTGAAATCGGCTTTGCTGTTCCCTTAATTCATCCAATGATTTTTCCAGTTCCTTACCGTGATTGATTACTCGTCTTGCAGCTGCTCCCAAGCCATGTTCTGGTGCGTTGAATAGCCCGATTAAATCCTTTAGAACTTTTTGTTTTGCATGAAGCTGCGTTAAAACCCTTTTTCCACAGACAAAATAAACACGGATCTTTTTCTTTTGTCTTTCCCAATCAAGGATCTTGATTGATCCCACTTCAGAGGTTGACCTTGGGTGCGTGCCTCCGCAAGGGTTGTAATCAAGCTCTTGAATGATTACGAGTCTGATATTTTCATCAACAGCAGGAGCCTTCCTTAGCCGATATTTCGGCAATTCGCTCTTTTCTGGCCAGATTGTTTCAATGGGACGATTCTCCAAAATAATCTGGTTAGCCATCTCCTCTGCTGCCAGCGCTTGCTGTTCAGTTAAGTCATGGCAGTCGAGATCAATGCTGACTACCTCTTCTCCAAGATGAAAAGCAGCAGTGGAAATTTCGAAATAGTCCTCAAAAACTGCTGTTAAAATATGCTGGCCCGCGTGCTGCTGCATGTGGTCAAATCGTCTGTCCCAATTAATTTTTCCTTCTACTGTTTTACAGGAATCTTCTAAAGGCTCCTCAAGATAATGGCGGACTTCCCCATCAATTTCTTCTGTTTCAAGGACATTTTTATCATTCAAGGTTCCTGTATCAAAAGGCTGCCCGCCCCCCGATGGATAAAAGGCCGTTTGATCTAATACAGCATACCATCTTCCATTTGGATCCTTTTCTTGTTTCACGAGCCTTGCTGTAAATGCTTTCAAATATTGATCTTTGTAATATAACCGGTCTTCCAATAAACTCCCTCCCTGCGATTGAACGAATTATAAGTTCAGCAGATGTATCAGCTGCTGGCCATTTTCGATGTATGCCTTCATTTCACTTTCGGGAACCATGCTGCCTCCTGTGCCCCAAATGATATGGACCGCACGATCTAAAAGGCTGTCCATCCCTTGATTTTCAATAAAAACTTTTCCGGTTTGCGATTGCAGCAAATGTATGTATCCAGCAAAGCCAGCTAAAGCTGATGGTTCGAGATTTAAGTCTTCCGCTGCGGCAAGAAGGGACAGGCAGGCAAATAGATGATTATCTTCTACCGTACAAACTCCGCCAATCTGTGTATCAATGATTTTTCCAACGAGCTCTGATGGCCGGCCTACAGCTAAACCGTCCGCTTCTGTTTTATTATCAATGCCAAAATCCTGAACAGAAACCTTATCATGCATTCCCGTTAATAATCCAAGGAGCATGGACGGTGAATGTGTCGGTTCAGAGAACAAGCAATGTACATGATTCCCAAAGACTTGCTTAAGGCCAAAGGTAACACCCCCAGGTCCTCCGCCAACACCGCATGGCAGATAAACAAACAGCGGATGATTCTCATCAACTGTTATCTCCAGATCCTCTAATTGCTTTTTAATCCTTCCTGCCGCTGTTGCATAGCCAAGAAATAAGTGACGGGAGCTCTCATCATCTACAAAATGCATATTTGGATCTTTTTCCGCCTGTTTTCTTCCCTGTGCGACCGCTTCGCTGAAATCGGCATTATGCTCTACAACAGTGACACCCTTTTCCCGAAGCAAATCCTTTTTCCATTGTTTTGCATCTGCAGACATATGTACAAACACTTTAAACCCGAGCTTTGCACTCATAATGCCAATACTAAGCCCCAAGTTACCTGTCGAGCCCACAGAGATAGAATACTTTGAAAAAAGATCCTTAAATTTTTGATCTGCTAAGATTGAATAATCATCCTCATAGGCTAGCATCTTATGCTTAATGGCAACTTCCTCGGCAAATTCCAGCACTTCATAAATGCCGCCCCTTGCCTTTATTGAGCCTGATATCGGCAAATGACTGTCACATTTTAAAAGCAATTGGCCCGGTAAGTCATTTTGATAGATTTTCTCCAATTCCCGCTTCATATTTGGAATGGGTACGAGAGGTGATTCAATAATGCCTCCGTATTCAGCCGTTTCCGGAAAGGCACGTGCGATATAGGGAGCAAATCGAATCAGTCTTTCTTCGGCCTCCCTAATATCTTCGTTGGTAAATGGTAAAGGACCGGTGTTTTTCTGATAATTTGGATTTAGCCAGAACACTTCTTTTAAGTGAGTGATATCAGCTAGCAGCGGATACTCTTCTATCCACTGCTTTAATTTTTTCCCAAGTATGGATCTCCCCAATTCCTCCAGCCCCTTTTATTTATATCTTTTTAATAAAATGGTACATTAAATCTCCATAGCAAAAAAATAATGATGAGAATAGAAAAGCAATAAGTATAGAATGGCCTAGTATGATGCAGCCGCAGCATGCTGTACATTACTATATAGAAAAATAAGTCCATCCATTGTTCATATCCGTGGTGAAACACCAGCGCCCCTGCGTTAATAAACGGAAGAAAAACTACATAAGTCACAATAATCCATAGCAGCATGTATAGCATCTGCTTGCTTAATTTCTTTCTGTATGGAAAATGGGTTAAATACAAAAGCGTAACGGAAGGTAAGGTTATAAAGGTATATATCAATTCTAAAACAATGCGTGAGGTAAATAAAACATCAGGCTTATACTCCCACAATAAATAATCGCTGCAAAACAAGTTATACAGCAAATTACATGCAATCATATAATAAATAGTCAGGCCGTATTTTGGGAGGTTTCTCCAGTCGCCCTTCCAATACATGATTAATAAGGTAATAATAGCCAATCCGACATGCATATTGTTGCTCCTTACCCTTTTGTTGAAGGTATTATTAAGAATAGTGTGCAACAAAAAGGTAAATATTATCGGCGCAACTGTAAAAATAATACAGTTTTTGGAAGATGATCTATATTAAGCGCTGTTTGTTAAATATTTCTCTGTTAAATTTGACAGCTGATTTCCGCTCTTTGGTTAAAGTCAACATTGCCTTTAACGTGGCCTTAAATATAAAGAATATCTTCTTGCATTAAGGGTCGGACGGAATTTATCTTTAAAAGTCCGCAGGCCCCCCTTATTGCCTGAATCGGTCCCTAAATTAATCAGCTCAACTGATGGATCTATTTTGTGAATTTCTCGGGCAAACTCTACATTAAGGAATTCAGACAATCCGGGGTATTCCGGCCGTTTTTTTAACAATGCCCCCCAGGCTTGGCCATGAGGAAGAATCCCGCCTGAAACCACTCCGATGATTTTCCCATCATTTTCGGCAACAAGTACAATGTGATCCAATTCTTGATAAAACTTCATGAGCTTCAAATAAAATTGGTCATCCCAAATTCGCTTGTATTTTACTCCCAAACTCTGATTCCATGTTTCTTTCAAGCCTAGCAAAGCTGGATAATCTTTAGCTTCAGCCGGTCTTACTATAGCATTGGGACAGCTTTTGCGGAATCGGTTAATGTTGTTTCTCAAATCCTTAAATTCCTTGCCGCTTAAACTTATCATCTTTTCAACACTAATGTGCCGATCAACCCCGGACAGCTTTTTATAGCTGAATTTCCTTTCAAAGAGCTTTGATGTTTTTATGAATGCAAGCTGCTGTTCAGTTACCACCCTTACCCGCGTTTTCCCTTTTATTGCTTGGTTCCATTTATCACAAAACTTCATGCATTTTAACAGAACTCTGGCAGCCTTTTCGGCAGAGCCTTTCCCTAAAGGCGGGAATGCGATCTGAAGCACATTCCTTCTCGAAAGCTTAAATATTACTAACATATTACTTACAACTTTCCATAATACGAGTTCTCTTTTTGGGTTTGAAACAGCCCACAGATAATCGAAATTAGATGACCATAAATCTGCTGGATATTGTGTATCTTTTATAAAATTACTATAGATCTCTTTATCACGCATTTCTATCCGTTTGAATGCCCATTTTCCCAGAATAATTACTCTTTGATTTTTATCCAACATATATAACACCCCGTTAAAAAGTGCATAAATATTATTCCTCTATAGCTTATTCATTCGTCATATTTATTGCTTGTTTATTTGTCCAGTCTAATTTCAGCGGCCGTCTAAAGCATTTTGGACAAAGTTTCATATTCTATCTTAGACAACCATTTTGAAAAGAGTTGGTATTCATGTATATAAAATGGATAGAAGAAAATAATGAGATCCAATTACCACCCCAGATTGCCGATCAGCACGGAATTTCCGCTGGATCCATGACATTTCAATTTGGTTCATGGGAACAAATGGTTCAAGTTTCTGTTAACCCTGATTTTCCATCAGATATAATCGGCCTTCCTGAACATTGGCAAGATCTATTCACTATTCCTGATACACTTTCCTACAATTTAAAGGTAAAAGGCCGGACTCTTTCACTAGGTCCGGTTATCGCTTTTATTGTTTTTTCACATGAAAAGAAAATGAACAGGTCCAGTTTAAACAAACATCGGTCCTACTTCTCTGATTACTTAAATGTTGGGGGGCTGATTTATATTTGTGCATGGAATTCCATTGATATCAAAAATAAGCTTATTCAAGGCTACTATTTTGATCCATCTGGAAGCAGCCACTCTTGCCAATGGAAAAAGGGAACGTTTCCTTATCCAGGTGCAGCCTATAATCGGACAGCCATGCCGAAAGCTGTTTTCGATGATTTATCCAGTAAGATGGGGAATTGTATTTTTAATAGCTTTTCACGAGGGTCATTCAATAAATGGGAGCTTTATAAACGTCTTTCCCCTAACCCCAAGCTTCTGCCCTACCTTCCTGCTACGAAACTTTTGACGGATATCAGTGTTTTATCGGACATGCTGGATAAATATCATTCCATCTACATCAAACCGACAAAAGGAACTCTTTCAAGAGGGGTAGTTCGAGCAGATCAAACGGATTCTGGATGGATGGTTGCAATCCCCCGCAAAAAACAGGCATCTGGATTAAGTGTCATGCATTTGGAAAGTTCATCGAAACAGCAGGAGTGGTTTTCTGGGCTTAAAAGTAAAGAGTATCTTGCACAGCAGGCGATTAAGATGCAGAGGTACCAAGACAGACCAATTGATTTTCGAGTGATTATGCAAAAGGATGAAACCGGTACTTGGGGGTGTACGGGCATCTTCGGAAAATTCGGGAGGAGCGGCAGTATTATTACGAATTTTTCAAGGGCTGGTTTTCTTCATTCAGGGATCGATGCCTTCCAGCTTGCATTTAGTATGAATGAAGAAAAAGCATTAGGGAAAATTGAAGAGATGAAAGAGATTACCTTTCAAATCTGCGATGTATTTGATCAATATGGCAATTATGGAGATCTTGGAATCGATTTAATGGTGGATATTCATGGAAAGGTTTGGATTCTTGAGGTAAATACACTTGATACGTATCACCGTTTCCCTCTCCATCTAAAAGATAAGCTGTTATATAAAAAAGTGGTCACCCAGCCTTTTAAATATGCTAAATATCTGGCTGGTTTTTCGGAATAGGAGAAGGGTGCAATGCTTTAGGTAAGCTTTGCACCCTTCCTTTTTAAAGTATTTAGCTATCAGAAACGTTCTTAATAGAACTCTGGTCTGCGATCATCAAAGATAGGAATACGGCTTCGGATCGAGCTGATTTCTCCTAAATCTACCTCACCGATGAGAAGCTCTTCTTGATTGCTTCCTTCAGCTATAACAGCGCCCCAAGGATCGATGATCATGGAGTGACCGGCAAATACGTTATTTTTATCCTTTCCCGCGCGGTTGCAGGCAATGACATAACATTGATTTTCGATGGCACGTGCTCTTAATAATGTCTGCCAATGGTCAAGTCTAGGCTCTGGCCATTCGGCAACAACAAACATCGCCTTCGCCCCTTGCAATACCGGCTTGCGCAGCCATTCAGGAAAGCGAATATCATAGCAAATAAAGCTAGATAAAGACTCGCCATCAAGGGCAAACAGAGTTTCATTCTTGCCTGGCTGCAGATAGTGATGCTCATCCATAAGCTGGAACAAATGAAGCTTGCTGTACTCATGCACAAGCTTTCCTTCCTTATCCACTACAAACATCGTATTGAGCACACCTTCATTAGTTTGCTTGGCAATCGAACCGCCAACGATATGGAAGCTGTACTTTCTTGCCTGCTCCTGGAGAAATTTAATGATGTCTTCCCCTTCCTTATGGGCGATTTCATCCAGTCGCGTTAGATCATAGCCGGTTGTCCAAAGCTCCGGCAAAACCACAAGCGTGCAATTCTCCGCTGCAGCCTTTGCAAACCACTCCTCAGCCGCCTTCAAGTTCTCCTTCGGATCACCAAAGGCAATATCCATCTGGATACAGCCAACCTTCCACTTCATCCTTCATCCCTCCGTAAATGGTAATAGACCTTATCTATCGTTATATCATTTTTATCAGGAGTTGCAAAGGAGAGTTCATTCCTATTAATATGTTGTTTTAACAGGGGAAACTGGGATTAATCAAACGATTGATTAATATTTTTTTGGGGCGCTTCGGGCTCTGATGGAGTCATATGCGTTTGCTTTGTCTGAAGATTACCTGGTTTCGGACTCTGCTGTGCCCTTTTCCGTTTGCTTTGTCTGAAGGTTACCTGGCTTTGGACTTTGCTATGCCCTTTTCCGTTTGCTCTGTCCGAAGATTACCCGGTTTTGGACTTGCGAGTGACCTTTTCCGCTTGCTTTGTCTGAAGGTTACTCGGCTTCGGACTCTGCTACACCCTTTTCCGTTTGCTTTGTCCGAAGGTTACCCGGCTTCAGACCCTGCTTCACTCTTTTCCGTTTGCTTTGTCCGAAGGTTACCCGGCTTCGGACTCGCGAGTGACCTTTTCCATTTGCTCTGTCTGAAGGTTTCCTGGCTTCGGACTCGCGAGTGACCATTCCCGTTTGCTCTGTCTGAAGGTTACTCGGCTTCGGACTTTGCTATGCCCTTTTCCGTTTGCTCTGTCCGAAGATTACCCGGTTTTGGACTTGCGAGTGACCTCTTCCGCTTGCTTTGTCTGAAGGTTACTCGGCTTCAGACCCTGCTTCACTCTTTTCCGCTTGCTTTGTCCGAAGGTTACCCGGCTTCGGACTCGCGAGTGACCTTTTCCATTTGCTCTGTCTGAAGGTTTCCTGGCTTC
>NZ_JBXAFB010000013.1:0-61797 GCF_058792595.1 Cytobacillus sp. MT66 | reverse complement strand
GCTTCGGACTCGCGAGTGACCTTTTCCGTTTACTCTGTCCGAAGATTACTCGCCTTCGGACTCGCGAGTGACCTTTTCCAGTTGCTCTGTCCGAAGATAACCGCCTTCGGACTCAAAATACTCAAATACCCTTTGCGCTGTCCAATGTTCCCCTTACTTTAGACCATCAGAGCTCAATCTCCTTTACTGCGGTCTAAAGGATACACTCTTTCTAATCAAACGTTTGTTTTAATAAAAATTTAACGATTTTCCTCAATCAAATTTGTAAGATTTCAAGCCTTTTCCCTTAATCAAACGATTGATTAATAAAAGCTCTAGTTACTTTTCCCTCAATCAAACGTTTAATTAATAAGAAAAACCGGACAACCCCTGCCCGGCAGCTTACTTTCATATCAATGATCTAAAGAGTCCTTCAATTCGTTTCCGCTTTAAAGCACTGGGGGTCAGGCCCCCAGTGCTTTAAAGCGATAAATCGCTAAGGTGTATTCATTTTATTCAAATGCCTTTTTCGGAGGGTGAGACCTGTAACAAATTGGAGCCAGGCGTATATGCCGGTTTTGACTGTTTCGTTGACGGGGGTGTCTTTGCTTGGGTCCAGGCAGACAAAGTCAATGTGTTTAACATTTGGATGTTTGCCGATTTCCAATAAGACATCAAATAGCTCCCCGGAAGTCATGCCTCCCGGCGTTGATGCCGGTACACCTGGGGCCGCAGAAATATCCAGCACATCCATATCAACGGTTACATATACACGGTCAGCTTCAGCAGATAACTTTTCTAACGCTCGATGAGCTGTTTCTATCAAACCCTGTCTCCTTGCCTGCCCTAAAGTTACCATCTGAATGTGATGTTTCTTTGCGTAATCGATTAATGGCTTTGCATTAAAGTATCCATGCAGGCCAATGTTGAAGACATGCCTGCCCTTAACTGCACCGCTGTCAATTAATTGGCGGATGGGTGTCCCATTAGCAGGTCCGAGTTCTGCCGGATCTCTCACATCAAGATGCGTATCCAGCTGCAGGATCCCTATCGTTTCATTCGGATATGCTTCCTTAATGCCTTTCACAGAACAGGCCGTTGTCGAGTGATCCCCGCCAATCATACACGATACACTTTGAGGGAATGCTGCAGCAATGGATTTTGCTGTTTCTTGAATGCGCTGGTGGGATAAAAGAATATCAGTTGTATGCATGATGACGTCCCCTGCATCAGCTGCCTGAATGACGGTCAAATCAATATCCTCATCAAGGTTGTATGAGGCAAATCCTTTCCACATCCGGCGGAATTCAGAAGGATATAGAGATGCGCCCGACACACTGATAGAGGAGCGCGATATAGGTGCGCCATATAAAATCAGATCAGGGGTATGATCTTCTTGATTTAAAGGATGAACCCATTGGTGGACGTAATCAGGGGCAGCATCCGAAATATTCCAGGACCACTCAGGCTGCTGAAGCCATTTCAGATCCAATTACCCCACCACCTTTATGCCTTTTTTCCAAACAGTCCGAACGTGGTTGACCCCAAAGAGATATTGTAATTCCTGATAGTTCTTCACACTCCACAGAACAATATCTGCCTGTTTGCCAACCTCAATCGACCCGACCTGCTCCTGACGATTAATGGCATATGCCGCATTATAGGTGGCAGCCGTTAATGCCTCAGCTGGGGTCAGCCTCATAGAAATACATGCCAGATTCATTACAAGCGGCATGGAGGTGGTTGGCGAAGAACCTGGATTACAGTCTGTTGATATCGCTACTGCCACACCCTCATCAATCATTTTTCTTCCTGCTGCAGCCTTCTCACGTAAATACAAGGCAGTTGCAGGCAGTAGACAAGCAATCGTTCCGGACTTTGCCATTGCTTTTATTCCTTTATCTGATGCTTTTAAAAGATGCTCCGCAGAAATTGCCCCTACCTTAGCAGCTAATTCTGCACCGCCATATGGTTCTATTTCGTCCGCATGAATTTTCGGAATCAGCCCAAGTTTTTTCCCGGCCTCCAGTATTCTCTGGGATTGCTCCGGTGTAAAAACACCCTTTTCACAAAAAACATCATTAAATTCCGCCAATTTTTCGCTAGCCACTGCTGGAAGCATTTGTTCAATAATCAAGTTAACAAATTCATCTTCCTTGCCTTTGAATTCAGGGGGAACTGCATGAGCGCCCATAAATGTTGGCACCAGATCAATCGAATGTGTCTTTTGCAGCTTCCTCATAACTGTTAATTGTTTGAGTTCTGTTGCTAAATCCATTCCATAGCCGCTTTTTCCTTCAATTGTCGTTACACCGTGCTGCAAAAAGGAGTCTAATCTTTTTGCTGTTTGCTCGATAAGGTCTTCCTCTGAAGCCTCACGTGTCATCCGGGTAGTCGCGTGAATTCCGCCGCCTTTATTCATGATTTCCATGTAGGTGGCACCCTCGAGACGCATCTCGAATTCCCGCTCGCGGCTGCCTCCATATACAATATGTGTATGAGGGTCAACCAAACCGGGCGTGACAAGATGCCCTTTTGCATTCACCACTTCCGCCTCAGAAAGTCTTCCGGCATAAAGCTTTTCAAGCTCTTTCGTTGTCCCGACAGCTTGAATGACGCCATCCTCCATCCATAGACTGCCATCCTCTATCAGCCCCAGCTCTGACATAGCCTCCTTTATTCGCGGACCATCCGCATTGGAAGCAAGTGTGGCCAGCTGGGTAATATGTTTAATCCAAATTGGCCGGGTCATGGCTCTTCATTTCCTTTTTTAAACATTGGTATATTCAGACCTTTTTCTCGTGCTGTTTTTTCAGCCAAATCATAGCCTGCATCTGCATGCCTGACAATACCCATGCCAGGATCTGTTGTCAGCACTCTTTCCAGCCGTGCCTCGGCTTCTTTTGTTCCATCCGCGACAATGACCATGCCCGCATGCAGGGAGTAACCCATTCCGACACCGCCGCCATGATGTATAGAAACCCATGTCGCCCCGCCGACAGCATTTATTAGGGCATTTAAAAGGGGCCAATCAGCCACAGCATCAGATCCATCTTTCATTGCTTCAGTCTCTCTGTTTGGGGAGGCCACTGAACCCGAATCCAAATGATCGCGGCCAATGACAATCGGTGCCTTTAATTCTCCGCTGGCAACCATATCATTGATGATCTTCCCAAACCTGGCACGTTCGCCATAGCCCAGCCAGCAGATTCGGGAAGGAAGCCCCTGAAACTGAATTTTATCCCTCACCATGCGAATCCAATGGCAAAGATGTTTGTTATCGCTGAATTCACGCAGAATCACTTCATCTGTTTTATAAATATCTTCAGGATCTCCGGATAACGCTGCCCAGCGGAAAGGCCCTTTGCCTTCGCAGAATTGCGGACGGATATAAGCAGGGACAAAACCAGGAAAAGCAAAGGCATTTACAACCCCTTCATCCTTCGCCACCTGGCGGATATTGTTTCCATAATCAAATGTAATTGCTCCTCTTTCCATCATTTCTAGCATGGCGCGAACATGCTTTGCCATTGAAGCCTTCGAAAGCTTCACATACTTATCCTGATCAGCCGCTCTTAATTTCGCCGCTTCATCTACGGTTAATCCCGAAGGAATATACCCATTTAGCGGATCATGTGCAGAGGTCTGGTCGGTCATAACATCAGGTATAAATCCCTTAGCAATCATTTCAGGAAGAATATCCGAGGCGTTTCCAACAAGCCCAATGGACAGCGCTCTTCCTTCTGACTTCGCTTCCTTCGCCCATTGAATGGCTTCATCAAGTGACTTCGTTTTGATATCTGCATAGCGCGTTTTTATACGGCGGTCGATTCTTGTTTCGTCCACCTCAATTGCCAGGCAGACCCCGCCGTTCATCGTAACTGCCAGCGGCTGGGCTCCTCCCATGCCTCCAAGGCCAGCGGTAACGGTAATTGTATTTTTTAAAGACCCGTTATAATGCTGCTTGGCAAGTTCAGCAAATGTTTCATAGGTACCTTGAACAATTCCCTGGGACCCAATATAAATCCAGCTTCCAGCTGTCATTTGCCCGTACATCATTAAGCCTTTTTGATCGAGTTCATGGAAGGTATCCCAATTGGCATAAGCAGGAACAATATTCGAATTTGCCATAAGGACACGGGGAGCATCCTGATGTGTTTTAAAAATAGCCACAGGCTTTCCCGACTGAATGATCAGGGTTTCATTATTTTCAAGCTCTTTCAGGGATTTAACAATTGCTTCAAAGCATTCCCAATTCCGTGCAGCCTTTCCAATACCTCCGTATACAACAAGATCATCAGGGCGCTCGGCCACTTCCGAATCCAGGTTATTCATCAGCATGCGAAGCGCAGCCTCCTGAAGCCATCCCTTTGTGTGGAGATCAGATCCGCGGTACCGTATAACCTTCTCGCTTGAGATTGATTTCATTCCTTCCGCCTCCCCTCTCCTATCATTCTATTGTCTTTGGAAATGTCTAATAACTAAATTTACTTGCAGACAGTTCCCAACAGTACAGAAGGTCCATAATTTGACACCATTTTCTAATATTCTATGGTGACACCTTCTACTGGAATATGATAAAACTTAGCATATAGGGGTGATAGATTTGGAGAACGATTACAATACCCGAGCCCAATTAGAGGATCAAGTGATTGAATTAAAACAATCGTATGGACAGAGTGTAGAGGATTCGATTGCAGCATTTGAAATGAACAGGGAGAAAATCCAAGATAATAATACGCTTTACTATAATGAAAAAAAGGATATGAAGGAAAAGAAGCATTATTACAAATCAGTTGTAAATGCAGGCGGGAATTATTTCTCTTTGTATCATAGATTGATTAAAAGAACACATAAACGAATACTGCCTTATTTCATAAGCAAGGACCAATTTTTATATACTTGGGTTGATATGCACCCCGATGGAGCGGTCAAAAGTATTTACTCCGGTGAAAAAAAGGATCCAAAGACACTGATTAAAGAGGACTACGCTACAATAAAAAATAGATTTATAGAATTTCAGCAGCTTCTAAAGACAGCAAGCCATCTGGAGGATCTAGATAAGAAGGTTAAGAATATTGAGACGGAATATAAATTTAATACGGAGCATATTGTTCCCGTCTCATGGTATGGCGGGAAAGAGCCGATGAAAGGAGACTTACATCATCTTTTTGTCTGCCAGCCAGAGTGCAACACAATCCGTTCTAATTTTCCCTATGATGATTTTTCCTTCTATGTGCCGGAATCTCCAAATGAGCAAATTCAGAACCGCTGCGGGATTGCAAAAGAGGGCCGCTTTGAACCGGAGGATGGAAAAGGGGCAGCAGCCAGAGCCATGCTCTACTTTCTTCTCCGTTATCCAGGAGAAATTAAAAAATCCTTTCGAAGGCAAATCGATCTGTCACTGCTTATTTATTGGCACAAAAAATTTGAAGTCACATTATATGAAAAACACCGAAACCTGGCGATTTACCGCATTCAGGGAAATCGCAACCCATTTATTGATTTTCCTGATCTTGCGGAAAAAATGAGATTTCGGCTGTAAATGATAAAGGCTGTCCAACATATTGCTTTGGAACAGCCTTCTTTACTTGAATTTATTTTAATAAGATAGCAGTTTTTCCAGGCTTGCTTTAATTCTATGATGGTTTGGCAGCCAGTCATCCTCTACAGATCCAACAGGATACGGCGTATCATATCCTGTTACGCGCAAAATCGGTGCCGCCAAAGAAAACAGCCCTCTTTCGCTGACCAGTGCTGCAATTTCCGCACCAACGCCATTGGTCTTTACAGCCTCATGTACGATTAATAACCGCTCGGTCTTTTCAACCGATTTCAGTATAGTATCAATATCAATTGGCGCAACAGTTCTTAAGTCAATTAATTCTAAATGAATATCCTCTTTTTCATATTCATCCACAATCTTCTTTAAAAGCTGTACTGGAGGACCCCAGGAAACAATGGTTGCATGGTATCCCTCTTTAACGACCTGTGCTTTTCCAATGGGGATTGCATAGTCATCCTCAGGAACTTCTTGTTTGAATGAACGATATAATTTCATCGGTTCCAAAAACACCACTGGGTCACTATCCCTAATGGCAGAAATTAATAACCCCTTGGCATCATATGGATTAGATGGCATCACAATCTTCAGGCCAGGTGTATGGGAAAACAGGGCTTCTAGACTGTCAGAATGCAATTCTGGTGTACGGACTCCGCCTCCATAAGGGCTGCGGATGACCATTGGCACTGTAAATCTCCCAGCAGATTTAAAGCGCATACGGGCCGCCTGGCTGGCCATTTGATCCATTGCTTCATAAATAAACCCTAAAAATTGGATTTCAGCTACAGGCCTTAAGCCATTGACTCCCATGCCAACTGCTGTGCCAATAATAGCAGATTCGGCTAATGGGGTATCGATAACACGCTCTTTTCCAAACTCCTCCATCAATCCATCCGTGACCCGGAAGACCCCGCCATTTCTGCCAATGTCCTCGCCTAATAAAATAACGTTTGGATCTCTTTGCATTTCAGTTTTTAATGCCTGCTGTATGGCCTGTACCATTGTTAGTTCAGCCATGATGGACACCAGCCTTTCCCTTCACCAAATCCTTGGCCTCCATTTGCTGTTCGAGAAGCAAATCATTAGGTTTTTCATACACATGGTTAAAGATCTCATCTAACTTTGGAGAGTCCTGTTTCTCGACTTCATCTATAATCTGGTTTAATTCATCCTGGACGTTCTTTTCAAAATTAATATCCTGATCCTCGCTCCAGACATTTTGCTTATAAAGCCATTTTTTCACTCTGATAATCGGATCCTTTCGCAGCCATTCTTCTTTTTCTTCATTATTTCGATATTTCGTCGGATCATCTGATGTCGTATGAGGCCCCAAGCGGTAGGTAACCGCCTCAATCAAGGTTGGCCCTTCACCATTTCTTGCGCGTTCTGCCGCTTCCCTTGTCGCCTCATAAACAGCAGCCACATCATTTCCATCCACCTGTATGCCCTTCATTCCATAGGCAATTGCCTTTTGAGCAATGGTTTTGCTGGCCATTTGCTGTTTTAATGGCACACTAATGGCATACTGGTTATTCTGGCAAAAGAAAATCGTCGGTGTTTTTTGCACCGCGGCAAAATTCAGCGCCTCGTGGAAATCGCCCTCAGATGTCGCACCATCGCCAAAATAGCTAATAGCGATAGCAGATTCGCCTTTTATTTTTGAGGCATAGGAGATCCCGACAGCATGCAGTGTTTGTGCAGCAATAATAATTTGGATAGGCAGCACATTTACATTCTCCGGAGTTTTTCCTCCTTCAAAATGGCCTTTGAAATAATAAAAGACTTGTTCAATGGGCATGCCATGGATAAGACAGGCAGCCACATCACGATAACTTGGGCAAATCCAATCATTAGGGCCCAAAGCAAAGGCACTCCCAACCTGTGCAGCTTCCTGCCCGCTAAAAGGCGCATGTATAGCAAGTCGGCCTTGCCGCTGCATCCGAAGCATTTTTTCATCCAGCAGCCGGCATTTTTTCATCCACTTATACATATCGAGCATTAGGCTGCTTTCGATGTCCAGCTCTTTCCCGCCAATGACATTTCCCTCTTCATCTAAGCTTTGTTTCATTTCAAATGTTAAAAGGCTTTCGTCAAACACAGTATCACTCCTATCGAGCTTTTAAAAACCACATATGCGGATTTTCAATATATTTCTTTAATTCATTCATAAATACACCAGCAGGCTCCCCGTCAATAATACGGTGATCAAAGGATAAGCTGATGCCCATCACATTCCCAATTCCAATTTCACGGCTTGGCAGAATAACCGGTTTTTCCTTAATCGAATGAACACCAAGTATAGCCACCTGTGGATAATTGATAATGGGAGTGGCATAAAACCCGCCGTTAGCCCCCGTACTGGAGATTGTAAAAGTACCGCCCTGTATTTCGCTTAAGCTGAGCTTTCCCTTTTGCGCCTTTTCATTTAACTCGGATATTTCTCCAGCAATCTCTTCGATTGATTTTTGATCGGCATGATGAATAACCGGAACGACTAGTCCTTGAGGTGTAGCCATTGCGATGCCAATGTTATATTCTTTCTTCAAAATGATCGTTTCGTTTTCTTCATCAATCGCGGCATTAAAAATAGGGTTCTTTTTCAAAACATCTGCCACGAATTTGACGATAATTGGCAAGAAGGTTACTTTGGAAGCTGATGCCTTATTCAGCTCCGCCCGAAATTGGATCAGATGATCCGCATAAATTTCTTCCATCCCTGTTGCATGTGGAATAGTAAACGCAGATTTGGTCATATTTTTATAGATTTGCTTTCGTAATCCTCTGATTGGCAGAATCTCGCTTTCTGCTTTCTTTTCTGGAAGATTTCTTGGTTCAATATGTATAGGCTCCTTGATAAGCGGTTCAGCAGCAGCAGCGGCGCTCTCCCTGCTTTCGATATAGGTAAGGACATCCTTTTTAGTGATTCGGCCATTTTTCTCCGACCCCTGAACAAGCTTTAAATCGATGCCTAATTCTCTTGCAAATTTTCTAATGCTAGGTGCGGCTATAATTCTTTTCTCATTCGGAGAGGCCTTTAAGTACGGATATTTTGTTTGTCTGCTTTCCCTTGCCGGAGAGCTTTGCACCTTCTTCTCTTCCGCCACTTTCTCTTGACCTTCTAATTGAAGCTCTATAAGGGTTTCTCCGACAACGACTGTATCCCCTTCTTCACCGTTTCTTTTGATGATTACACCTTTTTTAGGCGATGTAATTTCAACGGCTGCTTTATCTGTCTGTACCTCTAATATCGGCTGATCAATTTCTACAGGATCTCCAACCTTAACAAACCACTTTAAAATCTCTGCTTCGTGAAGCCCCTCGCCAATATCTGTGAAAGTTAACTTAAAACTCATCTTCTGTATAAACCCCCTTTGGAGATTTTCTGTTTGTACTAAACACCCAAATGACCGGATAACTGTGGATTCTTTAGAATAAAGATGATTTTAATTATTCTGAATGTTATCCACTTAATTCTCGTACATTTTGGGACAATCTGTCAACTTTTCCTGCCTGTAGATTTCAATTAAAAAAGCAAGCAAAGGAATACTCCTTGCTTGCCTTCTATAAGACTATTAAATTATTCATTTAATAAGAGACATACTTAAGCGGGTTCACCGAATTGGACCTTGCTCCATTCCATGGGCCAATATGAACTTCGAAATGAAGATGCGGCCCTGTAGAGTTTCCTGTGCTTCCCATGTATCCTACGGTTTGCCCTTTTTCTACACGCTGTCCATTTGATACAAAAAGTCTTTCCATATGACCATAGACAGTCGTCATTACTTGGCCGTTAATGACGTGTGTAATCATAACAACATTTCCATAGCTCCGGTCATAATTCGCACGGATGACAGTTCCTGAAGCGGCAGCAACAATTGGGACAGCCTCCGTTCTTCCGCCTTTTCCAATATCAATCCCGGAATGCAGCGTTCCCCAGCGCTGGCCGTAATGGGAAGTAAGGCTTCCTGTTGTCGGGTTCATGAAAATTCCATTTGTCACAGCAGGTGCTGCTCCAACAGCTTGTCCACCGCCAGATGCCTGCTGTTTTTTCCTTTGCGCTTCCAGTTCCCGCTGTTTCCGGTTCCAGGCCTCAATTTCACGTTTGATTGCTTTTTCCTGGGCAGCGAGAATTGCCTCCTGATCCTCTAGCTCGCCAAGCATTTCGTGTGCTTCTTCTTCTTGCTTGTTTAATTGTGCAAGCAAAGTATTTTTCTCTGCAAGCTGACGATCCAGAGTTTTCTTCATTTCTTCCAGCTGAGCCTTTTTATTGCTGAGATCTTTTAACTGCGCCTGAACCTCGGCTTCCTTTTTGTCTAATTGTTCTTTATCTTCCTGGTGAGCCCTTAGCAATTCACGATCTGCTTCCATAAATGTCGTAACTGCACTAACCCTGCCGATAAAATCACCAAAGCTTTGCGCGCCTAAAAGCACATCCAAATAATCAATCATGCCATTTTCCTGCATAGACCTTACACGCACTTTAAGAAGTTCATCACGCTTTTTGATTTGCTCCTTTAATACCTCAATTTCTGCCCGAAGCTTTGTAATGATTTCTGTAGCCTCTTTAATTTGCGCTTCTTTTTCCCTGATTTTGCTGTTTGTATCAGCAACGGCAAAATCTAATTTTTTAATTTCGTTTTCAGTTGATGCCTGCTCGGCATTGATTTTGTCCACTTTATTTTGCGTATCACTAATTTGTGTTTTTACATTGGAACGCTTACTTTGAACGTCCTTCTTCTTTTCTTCAAGCTGTTTGTTTGTTTGACTAGCTTGTACACTATTATTTAATGAAAAAAATAAGCTGCTGCAGCCAACCATGATCCCGATCACTAGTATAAGAAATTTTCGTTTCACTTGGTATGATTCTCCTCTCTTTCTCTACCAAACTCTTAAGCTAAGAGCAAAGCAGTCGCTTATTGTCTTTATTTGTGAAATATTGCTTGTTGATTTATGTATATTTCTTGGGAAATTTACGCATAATACGTCACTTTTTGCTATATTTTAGCACATTTTTAATTATAACATCGCTAATGGAAAAATTAACCGCAAAAATTATTACAATTATATTTCATGTGCTGGGCGCCGAAGTCGACTCTTTGTAGCAAATAAAAAAACCGCTTAGCACGCTAAGCGGAGACACACTTTTTATTTTTCGTTTAATTTCTGTTTCAGTTTTTCAAGCTCTTGCTTTAACTGTTGGTTCTCCCGCTCCATTATGGAAAACCTTTCAGCATCTGGAGCGCTCTTTTCATTCCTTTTTGAAGGCGTAAGCATGACTTTGTACCATGCCTTCCCATCCTGAGCTTCTATTGGCTGATTTTTATCAAGAGTAGCTTTTGGATAGATTCTTTTAATATATTCAGTTTCTTCTCCAGATAAGCGAAGCTCTCTGATATGAACACCGTCGCGAAAAGACTCTGCTAAAAATTCCTCAAACTTCTCAGTTTCTTCTGTTTTCAAAGCATGGGCCTCCTTCATTATCATCCTTCATGGAACTTGCCGAAATGAAAAGGGAAAGGCTTACAGCCAATTAGTCGGATGCTTTACCTTGCCTCCAGATAATTCTATTGATTTTTCCACTAGAACATCCATCGCATCAATACATAGCTGCGAAACCTCATCACTAAGATTCATACATGACAGCTCTGTACAGGCAAGGATCACACAGCAGCAGTTCTCTTCATACACAAGTTCTTTAATAATCTGTTCAATAGCTGTTTCATCTACCTTCAGATCACTTTTAATACTATATATTGTATTCATCACTTGTTCTTGAGAGACCTGGTTTGGTGTATGTAATTTCATATTATATTTCTCACACACCATTCGGTAGATCCCGCTTTGAACTGTACCGTTTGTCGCCAGAATAGCAACCTTGCTATTGTCGCCAAATCTGCGGTGAATGGCTTTACATGTCTCCTCAACCATATGAATAATAGGCACATTAGTCATTTCCTGCATTTGATCATAGAAGAAATGCGAGGTATTACATGGGATTGCTATATGAGCAACCCCTGCTGTTTCAAGAAGCTGTATATCTTTTTGCACGGCATTTAAAAATAAAGCTTCTTGCTGATTTAAAATAACCTTTGTCCGGTCAGGAAGCTCTGCATGATTTAGAATCACCATATTGATATGTTCCTGGTCACTATTCGCAACGGTATTTTCTATTATCTTTTCGAAAAAGACGGATGTTGCCAAAGGGCCCATTCCGCCTATTACGCCTAAGCTTTTTTTCCCCATTGTTCATCCTCTTAAATCATGACTTATTTTTCTTTCACTACTACAAGCGCGTGGCTTCCCAGATCCTTGTAGCTTTTAAAAAAAGCATCAGCCCCATAGGTCATCTGCCCTTTTAGCGGATTCATCACATGAACCTTGTTTCCATCAAAGCCGTTCAAAACAACCGCATGCAAATTAACTGGGGCAGTAAATTTTTCTTTTGTGCCGTGGAAGTACCAGGTGCAGGCCATCCTCGGTTTCTCCAGGCTAAGTGTAACCCATGTGAGAACAGGAATTCCTTTATTGATATATCCCATGATTTCTTCTCTTGTGCTGCCGCTAATATCTATTACCTGCACACTTTCGCCTGTGCCTTCAAGATATTTATCTGCAGCAGCTTTGATCGGCGGAGCATAGCTGAAAAATCCGCCAGCTTTACTTCTTGGATTGCCTGCATATGCCTTATACGGGTTAGCTCCGTATCGTTTTTTATTCTTGTAGGCAAATGGCTGCTTTGGCAAGTATTTATCAGCCATCTCTGTTTTCGAAACTTCATATCCGTAAAAGTTAAGAATGGAAGTTAAAGAGGTAATCTCGCATCCATGCGGAAGCTCCGGAAGCTGCATAACCTTTTTTACCGGAATGAAAACCTCTGTTATCTTCATTTGACCTTCTTTTGTCCAATCATATCTTTTTACATAGGGAGGAACATCAATTTTTGTGATGAAAGGATTATTGGTAAAGTCAATTTCTGTATCACTTTTTACCCTAATTTGATCATTCATGTGGTTAATAAGTACATAACCGACAAATACAAGGACCGTGAAAATAGCGATGCTTACTATTTTTTTCACTCATATCTATCCCCTATTAAGTGATATCTGCAGATGCATCCCTTTAGATAAAATGGACAAAGAAGGCCGTTACCCCACCTATACTTTAAAGCTCCACAAAGAACTTTTTATACCATACTAAGAAGACGTACACTGTCCAAATGTATCTAGCATAGTTATGCTTTTTCTCATAATGTTCATCAAGATATCTTACCAATTCATCTGTATTGAAAAATTCTTTGGCGATATCTGATTGGAACATTTCTTTAACCTTATTATAGTATTTCTCTTCCTGCAGCCAGAATCGGATCGGTACAGGGAACCCAACCTTTGGCCGGTTTGCCCATTCGTCTGGAAGCACCTCGGCAGATGCTTGTCTTAAGGCATATTTGGTATCTTTTCTGTTTACCCTTAGGCTGCTCGGAATTTTTCCTGCCATGGACATGACTTCTTTGTCTAAAAATGGAACACGCAATTCAATAGAGTGCGCCATACTCATTTTATCAGCCTTTAAAAGGATATCTCCAGGAAGCCAAAGCTTAAGATCCAGATATTGCATCTTCGTTGTATCGTCTTTCCCTTTGACCTGATTGTACACCTGCTTTGTTATACTTTGTACGGAAGGGGCCTTTTTATACTCGTCCTTTAATACCCTCAGAGCATCCTCTTCTTCAAATACCTTGGCTTGTCCAATAAACTTCTCTTCGACCTTTTGACCGCCTTTAACCAAGAAAGTCGTTATTTTGTTTTGCGGTAGGGCTTTTGAAACGTTAGAAAGAATACGTCTGATAAAGAATGGAACCTTCTCATATTTCTCTAGTTTGGCTGATTTTTGATACCAGACATAACCGCCAAAGATTTCGTCTGCACCTTCACCGGAAAGTACAACCGTTACATGCTCTCTAGCCAGCTTCGATAAAAAGTATAACGGAACGGAAGAAAGATTGGATTGCGGCTCGTCCATATGGTATTGGATCGTTGACAATGTATCAAAACACTCGTCAGCATTCATCAGCTTTCTATAGTTTTCAATACTTAGTATATCAGATAGTTCCTTTGATAAATTCGTTTCATTGAAAATACCTTCATAATCTTTAAATCCAATAGAAAAGGTCTTATTAGGCTTTAAAAGAGCAGTAATATAGCTGGAATCAATTCCGCCAGATAGGAAGGAACCTACCTTTACATCACTGATTTTATGATAATCAACAGACTTGCGCATCGTATCATTAATTTCTTTCATGTAATGCTCTAAGCTGTTTTGTTCTTCATTAAATTCAACATTCCAGTATTGCTTAAGCTCCAATTTCCCATTTTTATAGATCATGTAGTGTCCGGGCTTAAGCTTGTAAACACCTTTAAAGAACGTTTCATCAAGCACGGAATATTGGAATGTTAAATAAGGCTTTAAGGCATCCTTATTCAATTCTTTTTTAAAAGAAGGGTTCTTTAAGAAGGATTTGATTTCTGAACCAAAGATTAGGGAATGATCGGTTGTGTTCTGCGTATAATATAGCGGTTTAATACCAAAGAAGTCTCTTGCTAACAGCATCGTTTCTTTCTTCGTATCCCAGATGGCAAAAGCAAACATCCCTCTTAGCTTCTGCAGCAGATTTTCGCCATACTCCTCATAACCGTGGATAATCACTTCACTATCCGTGTCAGTCTTGAATATATGTCCTTTTTCAATCAGGTCTTTTCTTAGCTCCTGATAATTATAAATTTCACCATTGAATACCAATACACAGCTCTTATCTTCATTAAACATTGGCTGACCGGCTTCTTCAGACAAATCAATAATACTTAACCGCCTAAAACCGAATGCTATATTTTCATCTGTAAAATGTTCCCCGCTATCCGGACCCCGATGAATAATAGTATCCATCATGTCATTAATAACTTTAACTTTGTCCATTTCTGGGTTAGCGTGAGCAAAACCAACAAAACCGCACATTTATATCACCTTTGTAAGTAAGATTGGGGACCTCGCCTTCCCGGCCCTTTCCCCTTCGCCCTGTTTTAGTACCAAGGATTGGCCGCTCGGGGACGGAAACGGGTTTGGAGACAGGGGCAAGGACCCCACTAGAATGTTTCTGAAAGACCTGCCACTCGATTGCGCAGAGGCAGATATAATTGTTCTTTGGAGAAATGGGTTTTGATTTTTTCCAGCTGATGCAAAGCAATCTCTGCACCATAGTCCATTCCCTGACAGCCTGCAAGAAGTACGATATCTCCTGCCTGTGCTTTTGAAAGGCCGTATGCGATGGCATCCGGAAGCTCATCAAATAAACGAACTTTAATTCCGGCTTTATCCATAACCTCCTGGAATACCTTAAGCTCTTCGTCGGTCACTTTATCCTTAGCGGTTACGTGTGATACGCTCCTCGTTGCAATAATTTCGTTAAATCCAAGCTTATCTGCCCAGCTTGCAATGGTTTCAGCATTTTCACGATTAACCGTTGGCCCTCTTTCTCCCCTGATTGCATATACTATATGGAGATTTTCATAATCCATATAATCAACCGTTTCGAGGGTAACATTTATATTCCCTGTATTAGCAAAATGATCATCGATAATCTTAATATCATCTTCAAAAATAAATTCAAAGCGTCTTTCTACCCCAGCAAAGCTTTTCAGCGTTTTTTGGATCGTAGAAACGGGCACATTGCACAGCAAAGCAATCGTTATAGCAACCATTGCATTGTAGACAGAGTGCAGCCCAGGAACAGAAAGCTCAATATCAAATTCGCCAGGTATGTACTCTTTGTCCCCAGCTTTGAAAGACTTTAAAATTTCAACAGTAAATTTGGCTCTTCCTGTGGTTAGATCTAAATTTTTACATCGAATATGGCCCTCACTGCTATTTAAGCCAAATGTAATGACCTTGGCTTTTGTTTTATTGACTAATGAAGCAGAATAAGGGCAATCTAAATTCAGAATAGCGTAAGCATTCTCACTGGCATTTCTTATTAGGCTAGATTTAGCTTCGAAGTATTTTTCAAACGAACCATGTGAATCGATATGCTCGCGGCTTACATTGTTCAGTGAGACAATATCATAATCTACCTTCTCTACACGATGCATTTCCAGCGCCTGTGAAGAAACCTCCATAGTTACATGGGAGACATTTCTTTCAGCCATTTGGTTTAAATAGGCCTGCAAATCTAATGATTCAGGCGTTGTAAGCTGAGATGGGATCACGGTATCATCAATTTTGATGGAAACCGTTCCAATTAAGCCTGTTTTCAAGCCCTGATTTTCCAATATAGCATTGGTCATATAGGAAGTGGTCGTTTTCCCATTGGTAGCTGTAATGCCAATCATTTTCATTTTTTCGGATGGGTAGCCAAAAAAGTGCGCACCTAAACGGGCAAGTGAAATTCGGCTGTCAGCAACCAAATATTGCGGAATATCCAGATCGTTCTGAAACTCCTCAACAACCGCTGCCGCTGCACCATTTTCAACTGCTTGTTTCAAGTATTTATGACCATCCGTTTTATATCCTCGCACACAAACAAAAAGGTGTCCATCTGAAACCTTTTGGGAATGATAGGAAACCCCAGTTACTGTTAAATCTTTATCATTTATAGCTTCTTTAACATCAATCGCTTGAAGGAGTGTTTTTAAGTTCATTTTACTCTTCCTCTTTTCTGAAACTGCCTTGTTTAAAGATGAAGCCTATTTTTTCTTTAAAGCCTTTCCGGCGATTTTTTTAAAATAAGTAATTCCAGGCTTAGGGTCTTTCCAATCCCATATAGCGTAAGCCTTCTTTTTCATCAGCGACTGCAGAACTTCTTTTCTTGATAATTGGCCGGTCCTGATATAGTCCCTGATGGCAAGCAGATCCTCATAGGCATACCAAAAAACACGGTGCTTATCTTCTTTAATCGCTTGCGGCTCTAATGGAGACCCTGTTAGTTCACGATAAGTAATGTAAGGAAAATTAATCCCAACTTTATATAATAAATTATTAAGGTTTGTAATTCTAGCATTGATTTCTATTAGATAAAATTTACCTGTTTCAGCGTCTTTTTTGAACTCGATTTCTGCAAATCCCTTATAGCCGATTTCCTCTAAAAACTTTGCTCCGATATCGTATAGCTCTGGCATATATTTTTGCTCAGTATAAACAGAAGCGCCAAAGTTAATTGGATATTGGCGATGCTTTTGGCAGGTCAGCCAATGTGTTACTTTTGCCTCTTGGTTTAAATAGGCATCAAATGTATACATATGATCATCGAAGCCTGGAATAATTCTTTGAATTATCACTTCCAAGCCCGCATTCTCAGCTTTTTCAACCGCTGCAACCAATTCTTCTCTATTAAAAACTTTAAAAAGCTTCCTTCTGAAGGTCGCAACGAAGGTTGGCGAATCAGTTGGTTTCACGATACATGGATACTTGATGATTGCATCTACCTTATCCAGATAGTTCTCTTCCGTAACCCGAACCGTTTCCGGAACCGCCACACCCTTTTCAACAGCTAAGGCTTGAAGCGTTTCCTTATTCATCACCTTTGTATACAGTCCTTTTTCCGTCTGCGGAATAAGATAATATTTCCTGAATTCATCTAAATACTCGTCAATAATCTCTACATAGGAATCATGACAAGGAATCAGGACTGGCGGCTCGTTCTGTACTTTTGCATATTCCAATAAAAACTGAACAAACCCTTTTGGATCTTCTTTATAATAGGGTGCAATCACTCTTTCAGAACAGTACTTGGATTCCGAACCGTACCGGTCATTTTCGGAATAATCGACTGCAACCGTATGTATGCCATGAACACCTAAACAGCGAATCGTGCTTAAACCAATATAATAATTACATCCTAAAATAACTGCCTTGTTATTCAACACTCTCATCTCCTCGAATATCTGACACGAAACGACATTCTTCAACTATTATTGATAATAACAGAATCGCATAGCCGTGCAAGGGATAATAACGAAATTCAGCCAAATGACACAGGCAGTTTTTTGGTTCCTGCCTATGCCTGATAAAAGATGGTTTTTCGTGATTTTAATGCATACACTCTATACAAAATTAATGCCACGAATGATAAGGCAATCCCTGAAATATACGGCAGACCTATTTGCACGGAAAACAGCCATCCCCCAAGCGGCGGACCAATAATCCTGCCCAGAGAATCAAAAGAAGACAGCAGTCCTGTCGAGCTCCCATGGCCAACCACAGACCGTTTGGTAATAAGTGAAGAAACACTTGGTCTAATCACACCGTTCCCTATGCCAAATATTGTTAAATAGATGGCTGCTGTCGCAAAATTGTCTACAAGAAGGATCAGCGCGAAGCCAATCGCTGAAATAAGAATGCCTCCTTGAATGACAACCCCCTCGCCATATTTCTTCGTTAGCCTGCCGACCAGGCCCCCCTGAACAATGGCACTTGCCAGACCCATAATCATAAATATGTAGCCCAGCTGCACAGTATTCAAGCCTGCTTTGTCCGCAGCAAAATAAGCAAAGGTTGCCTCCAAACCGGACAGTGATAAAGAAATAAACAGCTGTAAAATAAATAAGATTGAAGCAGAGCCTGTAAAAGCGGCCCATCTTGAGGTTTTACGGCTCGCATGGTTCCGTCTTTCTTCCGCTGTCAGAGACTCTTTTAAAATAAACAGCACGAGCACCAGCGTGATAGCAGATGAAGCCCCAGCAATATAGAAGGGCATGGTTAAGCTTATTTTTGAAAAAACACCGCCAACAGCTGGCCCAAAAACAAACCCTAAACCAGTTGCCGCACCGACAATCCCCATACCTTTCCCGCGGTTCTCTTCGGTGGTAATATCCGCCACATAAGCCATGACTGTCGGCATATTGGCCGAAGACAGCATCCCGCCGATGATCCTTGCAGCAAAAAGCATCCAAAGCTCTGTAGAAAAGGCTTGAAGGAAAAACGAAAACGAAAGTCCCGCAATCCCAATCATGATGACAGGTTTGCGCCCGATACGGTCTGAGACCTTTCCCCACAACGGAGCAAATAGCAGCTGCATTAATGAATAAACCGCCATGAGCCAGCCAAGCTGTGCGGGGCTCGCCCCAATCTCCTCAGCATAAAAAGGAAGAACAGGAATGATGATGCCAAAGCCAATCATAACCAGAAACATAATCAAGAATAAAATAGGCAGTGCCTTTTTGGTTTGCAACGTAAATCTTTCCTTTCAATTAGCCTTTTATGAAAAATTCCACTCCTATCTATTGTAAACAACTTTTGGGATTTTCTTAAACAAGAAGCAGTTATTTTCATAAAAATAAAAAGAAGCAATTACTTTGGATGTAATTACTCCTTTGTAAAGGTAACAAAAGCGCTTATGAGCTGCTGGAAGAGGACGCCGCTGCGGCTGCTGCCACTCCTCCTGCCATTGCTGCCTGCTGAGCCTGAATCATCGCCTGAATAGCAGCAGACAGACCCGCAGGCGCATCATCGATATATTCTTGTGACACGAATACGGATGCTGCGATAATAGCCATATCTTTATACCATTTAAAGACTTTTAGTTCGGATAAATCAAGAGCGTACGCTGATGCATTCTTTATTTTTCCAGATAGAGCAATGACACCAAGAGCGGCATAATGCATTTGCTTCACCTTGAGACCGCTCCTCTTTAATTCATCTCTCGTTTGCAGCACATGATCGAGCAGCTCATTGCTATACTCCCCATGCATGACAAGCATATTGGCCAGAAACTGCAAATCATTTCCTTTATAAAAGCCATGATCGTTTAATGCGTTGTAGTATTGCTCAGAAATTTTAACAAGATCTTCAATCTGTCCATCCTGCTTGGCTATAATCGCTGCTGACGGATAATCTTCGTACGATGTGAGAAACCGGTGATATTTCTTCATTTCATCATAAATCGCTTTAATTCGTTCAGGGGCAGGGGTACCGTGATGTTCCATTAAGAAAGCCGTAATATAGGTAAAAAGCGTACTTCTAAAACCAGCTGACCGAAGCTGTTCGTAATTAGTATGGATCCGTTTGATTTCTTCAGCCGGCGGATTTTCTCCTGATAAAATTAACCCGGTCATTGGAAAGTAAATTGTTCTTAGCGGAGAAAAAAGGGAGACACTTTTCTTTACGGCATCCGCTGTTTTAATGAATTCACCACCATCAATCAGCCGCTTCTTTGCCGTAAACTGAGATGCTGCCATCAGCACTAAGCGATGGTCCATCCAGCGCCCAACTGCCTTCTTCAAAACTTCAACATTATCTTCAAGCAAGGCCTTCTCCATTTTACAACCACCCCAATATAAGCATTATCTTACCTAAATATACGGAACAAACAGGAAGAAAGTTTCATTTTTATGCGTAAAGGGCTAAATCAAGTGCACAGGCATATAATCTTTAGGAAGTATATGGTATAATCGGTGCGGATATTTTTCCAATGATTTAAAAAATTTCCTTTTTTATCAAAAAATATTTCCTTTACTAGTAGGGGGTTTTAGACATGAACAAATATAGAAGGAGAAACACACCAGCCTTTACCTTCCTGGCCTATTTCACTTTCGCTGTAGGGGTGGCGCTGTTTTGTATTGGGCTTTACAACGAGGACAGTCTGGAATTGAATGAAAAAGGCTACTACATCGCCGTCATGATCCTTGTGGCCGTGGGGGCCATCCTGACACAAAAGGTAACACGAGATAATGCCGAAGACAACGAAATCCTCGCCGACATGGAAAGAGAACGCGAACGCCTTGGGCATAAGAAGATTGATTAAATATATTGTGAGCGCCTCATCTATTTTGTGGATGAGGTGCTTTTTTTGGTTTGGAGGAAGGGGGTGGGTGCGTATGATTCCCTCAAACGGCTAAAATTCCCCGTCCCGGGCATCGTTCTCCCTCCTCGATTCCCTCAAACGGCTAAAATCACTCGTCTCGGGCATCGTTCTCCTCCTTCGATTCCCTCAACCTACTAAAATCACTCGTCCTGGGCATCGTTCTCCCCCTTCGATTCCCTCAACCTACTAAAATCACTCGTCCTGGGCATCGTTCTCCCCCTCCGATTCCCTCAACCTACTAAAATCACTCGTCCTGGGCATCGTTCTCCCCCTCCGATTCCCTCAACCAGCTAAAATCACTAATCTCAGGTATTATAGCGATTCTTCTTTTACATAATGTGCAGTCCTTCCGAAGCCATGCAGTTTATAGTTCCTCAAAAGAACACTCCGAATCACCTTCTTAGATTTAATCCCATCACACCAGTCAGATATCCCATTGACGGTAATTTTCCTGTCGGGAAAGAGGAGCTGAAATTCTTCAATGCTTCGCAAAATAGCTGAATGAGTACTCTCCACAAGACCGCATTTTTTACAGATAATGGTCGTATCTCTTGGGTCCGTGCTCTCCAAAAACGAATGGCAATTAGCACAAGTAATGCCTTTTCTTAGCTGTTCATATTGATATACAGGCAATCGGGTATATGGTGATTTTGTGATATGGAGTGAAGCTAGCTGCTCTGCTAATTTAAGGAATTTGTTTTTCTGGAAGGATTTGTTACTAACTTTATTGATAAACCCATGAATCTGAGAAGGAAAAATGAGTGAAGGGTTTAAGGGAGCTTGGTATAAGAAGAATTTGGGGTTGATGAAAATAACATAAGATTCAACCTGCCGTTGATATCCAAGTTCTTGGAGCAGCCCGCGAAATAGAATTTCTGCTCGTTCCTTTTGAAAAATTGGATTCTTGATTTCTTTTCCTGTTGACACTTTTGTCCACCTATCGTTCTCAATCATATAATCGCCGTCGAAGTTTTTTGTTTCAAAAAAGATCACTTTTTCAGGCTTAATCAGCAGCGAATCAATTTGAAAAAAAGAATTTCCGCTTTCCAGCAGCAAATCTTTTAAAATATACCAGCCTTGCGAGGGGTCTCCTAAATATCCATCAAATTTCAGCTCCCCCTCGTATCCTTTTTCAAGACTAAAAAAACTGAGATTGATCCTTATCTGACAATTCCATGCGGCTATCTAAATATCTTATAAGCTTTAACTCTCCTGGCTCGGAGCGATGTTTAATAATCAAGCTATCCATCTCCTTTTCTATTTCATTTACTGAATCTAAATTTAGGGGGTGAAAAAGCATTTTCCAAGATGCTTTTTCACTCCAATATGGATTTCCTTAATTAAGTATCCCTTTTTCTTTAACCTCTTCTAACCAGCAAGGGAATTCGTTTAATAAGGAATCATAAAGCTGGTCATCTGAAACCATGTCAATATCTCCAAAATGCAAGAAATTGGCGTTGTCTACAATCCTTCCTTCCATTGTGTCTAACTTTTTCAGAAAATCAAAATTGCCATTCCCTATCCCGACAAATTGCCAAAATAAAGGCTTACTGGCAGAGTCCTCAATGATTGATTTGATCGTTTTCTTGCATCCCCCATCATTAATAAAAACAATAAAAGCCGGATCATCGCTCGGCTCTTCTTCCGTATACTTTTTTAAGACATCTTTCATGACTGGGGGCTCATCGTTCCTTCCGAATTTATGTATCAAATCGTTATTTAATATGATTCTCTCTACATACCCCACGAAGTCTCTTTCCGATACAGGTTTTAGACGCGAAAACTCATTATCATAAACCCAAACGTCTAGCATACCATCATCATCAAACTGTGAAGCAATGGCCAAAATCCGCTCAACTACCTTTTGAACGGTGCCATTTTTATATAAATTTCTCATCGATCCTGTAATATCTAAAACCAAACCTACTCTAGCTTTAACCGAGACTAACTTTTTCTTTTCTAACACAATTTTTAAGCTTCTTTTCTGTAAATCAATTGTTGCCATGCAGACTCCTCCATTTCTTTTCTTTTTAAAAATACCCCTTCTGTCCATTATGTTACTACTATAATCAAAAAATTTAAAATCATTTAAAAGCGACATCAATAACTCGTACATTTTCTAAAAAGATATAAATATGCTATTATTAAAGTTAGAAAATTTAAAAAACAAAAAGAGTTGGAGGTCCCTTTATGTACAGTAATATTTTGCGTCATCCCGGCCCTACCCCTATTCCGAAGAGAGTTCAGCTTGCCATGGATCAAGATATTATCAGCCACCGGAGCCCCGAATTTGTTCAGATTTATCGGGATACAACTAACCGGGTAAAGACTGTCTTTGGAACTAGCCAAGAGGTGCTGCTCCTTCCTTCTGGCGGAACCGCAGCTTTAGAGGCTGCAGCTACGAATACAGTTTCTCCTGGCGAAGAGGTTGTAGTCATCACCGTTGGTGCATTTGGAGATTATTTTGTTTCTATTTGCGAAAAATACGGGTTTCAAGTACATAAGCTTGCTAAGAACTGGGGAGAAGCCTGTACCGCGGAGGAACTGGAGGAATTCCTTAAACCGCTAAAAAATGTAAAAGCAGTTTTTGCCACATATAACGAAACATCCACAGGGATCCTGAATCCAGTTGATAAGCTTGCTAATGTCGTTCACTCACAAACAGATGCTTTATTTATTGTTGATGGTGTCAGCGGTATTGGCGGAGTCCCAGCAGAAATGGATAAATGGGGAATCGATATATTAGTAACTGGTTCACAGAAGGCAATGATGCTTCCGCCCGGCCTTGCGCTGCTAAGCGTCAGCGATCGTGCCTGGAAGGTGATCGAAAACAATAAAACACCAAACTATTATTTAAATCTATTAAGCTACCGCGATTGGGCCGAAAAAGGCATGACGCCTAATACTCCTGCCGTTACACTGATTTACGGACTTTCTTCTGTCTGTGATTTGATTGAAGAGGAAGGATTTGACCAAACGGTTGCGCGCCATGAATTAATGAAAAACATGACCCGCGAGGCAATGAGAGCACTCAATATCGGCCTATTAACCAATGATGAATATGCCTCACCAACTATTACAGCGGTTCTCTCTCCTGAAGGAGTGGATCTTGGGAAATTCCTTGGCCATTTAAAACAGAAATATCATCTTGATTTTGCCGGAGGACTCGGACATCTTCAGGGAAAAATGTTCAGATTCGGCCACATGGGATACTGTTTCCCAAGCGATGTGCTTCAAGCCGTTTCCCTTTTGGAAGCTGGTCTGCAGGACTTCTCTTACTCCTTTGAACCAGGTGCAGGTGTAAAAGCGGCACAAAATGTATTCTTAGATTCATTAAGAAAATAATATAAACACCTATAAGGTCTGATTCCAAATCTACGGAATCAGACCTTTTTTAATAGACTTTTGAGCATTTTTCTATTTATTCAGTTCACTCGTCTATTCACCAAATAGTCTTATTCATATGATATAGCATGATAAGGAAGGGAGGTGAGATATTGGGAATTTCACTTGTGAAGGTCCTAGATTTTCAAGCTTGTGTCAATTCGCAAACTGCCCCGATTTCCTTAGGTAACATTCCAGTTGATTCAACAAAAGATGTTTGCAGTGTGACTCTAAGTGTAACACCTGACAGCTTAGCTTGGCTGAATGGACATTTCTATGTTAACAACAATAATTCAAGCTCAGTGGGGACTCAGTTTGTAACTGTAACAATCACAAGAGACGATGATAACAAGCTGGTTTTTCAATCCTTCGCAGAAATTGATATTGAAGGAGCAGATGATTATACCTTTATTTCTGTACAAGCTGTTGACGAGATTGATGCAGACCTTTCTACAGCAACTTACACGTTAAGAGTATCAGCAAATGTGGATAATATTGAATTGTTCACCCCTATCACATTTACTGGAATGAGCATTCAAAACGGAGGAATAACAGTTTCCCAAGCCGCTGGAGTTCGACGTCCTTCAAACTCTTCAGACCCGTTATAGGGTATTCAAATGAATCTTCTCTAAACACTATCCACGCATTTGATACCTTCTGTCAATGGGTAAGCAAGAGTGGACAAGCCCCTTCTTTATAGGAGGGGCTTGTCCACTCTAAGCAGTCCTATGAGACCGACTTTAATCCTGCCGCCCCCATAATAATTAAAGCTACACTAATTATACGTCCTAAGCTTTTCGACTCACCAAACAGCAGCATGTTAATGAGAACGGCTCCTGCTGTGCCTATCCCAATCCACACCGCATAAGCAATGCTTACCTGCAAGTAATAAAAAGAGGCATATAAGAAAGCAAACGATGCCCCAAATCCTCCTAAATACAAAATACCGCTCTTTACTGTCTTTGCTTGGCTATACATTTTAGGGCCTATTGTTCCTGCTATTTCACTGCAGGATGCGAATAAAACAAGCAGCCAGCCCATTTATCGCACCTCCCCCACTGTATTTTCCATGTCCTTGTTATCTGCAAGATTTAATCCGATCACCCCTAAAACGATAAGGACTATACATATAAGTTTTTCCCAATTAAGACTTCCATTAAAAAGAAAAACATCCATTAGTGCTGTTCCAACGGTCCCTACACCTGCAAAGACTGCATAAACAGTGCCAGTAGGCAATGTTTCACAGTCCTTCGGAAGGAAGTAGATATCAGTAAGAATGATGCCGATAATAATGACCCAATGCCACCAAAGAACAGCAAAGTTAAATCCATACACCCAATAATTCAAATAAACACGTTAAAAAAACAAATATCCATGCTTTTTTCAAAAAAACCACCTCAATGACTGGCTTTCATTCATTTTTTATGCAAAAAGAGATCCGTCTTCCACTCACCCACGGATGCTCAATGCATGTGTTAAAAAATTCAGTACCTCTTCTTTTTTAATCAAATGTTTGATTAAATCCCTCATTACTTCAATCAAATGTTTGATTAATTGCCCAGTTATTTTTAATTAAACGTTTGATTACATCTAATCAATCGTTTAATTAAAAATGCCGGAAGCCTTATTTAAAAAGCTTCCTGGCATCTGGTTTAGTTTCTAAATCTATTAATCTGCTCTCGATATGGCCGCAAACCCTTCTCCGAAGACATCCCGGACATCGTGTATAGCGATGAAGGCTTTGTCGTCAGCTTCCTTAACAATATTCTTCAATCTAACAATCTCTTGACTATTGATGACAATGTAAAGAATATCTCTATGGGCCTTTGTGTAGTACCCGCTCCCTTCAATCACTGTTACTCCGCGGTGCAGCCTTTCATTCACTTGCTTGGCAATTTTGTCAGGCTCGTTTGAAATGATGGTCACTGCCTTTTTCGGATTTAGTCCCTCGATAATAAACTGCATCACCTTTGTTGCCACATAGAGCATCATGATGGTAACCATTACCTTCTCCGCCCCGATAATGAAATAGGAAGAGAACACTACGATTAAATCAAAAAACAGCAGACCATAGCTGACATTCCAGCCAAAATATTTATGGGTCATTTTTGCAAGAATCGTTGACCCCGCGGTTGTGCCGCCAACACGAATAACCATTCCGATGCCTGCTCCGATAATTACCCCGCCAAAAATAGCATTTACGATAATTTCATTAGATGGGATGACCCAGCCCTCTGTCAGGTGCAGGAACAAAGAATTAAAAACGACCGCTACTATCGTATAAATGGTGGTTATTTTACTCAAGAATTTATAACCAATAATTAAGAGAATAGAATTCAAAATTAAGTTCACTAGTCCCGGTGACCACTTAAACAGATAATAGGTAATAATCGTTATTCCCGTTACTCCGCCTTCTCCAAGTTCATTTGGAATAACAAAGGCATTTACACCTATGGCAAAGAAAAAGGAGCCAACTATTATAAAGAGAATATCTATGAATCTTTTCTTCATCACAAACTTGTCCTTTCCAATTTTGAACCAGCTATAATCATATCATTATACTTGGAAAGCACCTTAATTTTCAATTGGCGGGACAAGGTGCCTGTCCCTGTGTCCAAGAAAGAACCTCGATCCCAATCCCCGGGACAAGGTGCCTGTCCCCTTGTCCCGGCATAAAATATGGGGACTTTGATACGGCGGGATGGTTGATTGAATGAGGACGATTGTGTTTATTGGATGCAATAGGTATGGTACGAGTCATGAGGCTTTAATGGTTGCGAAGGATATGGGATTTTTTGTTGTGTTGTTTACTCAAAGAAAAAGCCAGCTTGAAAATCCGGAGTTTTCTGCTGCTGATCAGATTTATTATGCAGAAAATCTTTTGGATGATACAAAGGTGTTAAAGGAATTAAGGCTGATGCAGCAAAGCCAAAAAGAAATATGTGCTATATTAAGCTTCATTGACCCATTTGTTTCCTATGCTGCACGGCTTTCAGACATCCTTGGATTAAAAACGATGAGTGTTAAGGCATTAGCGATTATGGAAAATAAGATAAAAATAAGAAACCAGTTAAAAGAGCTGTCATCTTCCCCCTTTTACGCTGTTTTTGACCCAGAAATCCCCCAAGAACCGTTAATTGAAAAATACCAAAGATTTTTGCCGCTGATTTTAAAGCCTCCAGCTTCAAATGGCTCAAAGGATGTTTCGCTGGTAAACACAAGACAGGAGCTTGAAGAGGTCTTAGTTTCATTAAGAAGGAAATACCCTGGCACGCCTATTTTAGCGGAAGAATATTTAGGTGGCCCCCAATATTTAATTGAGGTGCTTGTGAAAAATGGAGAAATCTATCCCATTGGAGTCATTGAACAGGAACTGGCTGAGGAGGAAGCCTTTATCGTGGTCGGCTATAAATACCCGGCTGGTCTTGAAGATCTGCCCTATCGCAAGCTTCTTGAGGCAGTGGAAGCTATTATAAAACAATTGGGTCTAAAAGAAGGATCCTGTCATCTGGAAATGAGATATGTCCATGGAGAATGGAAGCTGATTGAAATTAATCCAAGAATGTCCGGCGGGGCTATGAACATCATTATCCAAAGTGGAACAGGAATAAACCTGATAAGGGAAATCATCAACCTGCATGCAGATCAGCCGCTCCAGCTAATAAAAACACAAAAGAGCCATGTTTATGCCCGATATTTAACGATTGATGCCTATGGAAAACTGCTTGCAGTCATTGGCGAGGATACTGCCAGAGAAATTGATGGCGTTGTATATGTATATGTGAAACCTTTGGAAGGCAGGATCCTCACCTCACCATACTCCATGGGAAACCGATACGCTTGTATCATCGCTGCGGCGGATTCCCCCGATGAAGCAAAAGAAATTGCTATAACCGCTGCCAAAGAAATTAAGTTTTATATTGAGGCCTTTTAAAAAATCAGTACTTAGTCATATACCGGAAATGGGTGCCATTGGCCAAGTCTATATTTAGCTGTTCATGACACCCCCCCGCAGGAAATTCAATATGATAATAACAAAGGACAGACGGGGGGAGTTGAGAATTGAAATGGATATAGAAAAGAAGAGTGAATCATGTATTTGTGAAGCACTTATCGAATTAAAATCCCTTCAGGATTTTTTAGTACATTCCCCAACTAAATACTTCGGAAATTTACTCGCAAAAATTGCCGGTACGGATACCATCCCCTTCTTATTAATGACAAAGGATGGATTCTTCTCCCATACTATTACCGTTATCCATGAAGATGGAGAGAAAGAGTGCTTCGAATCTAAGTATTTCAGGATAGAGTCTATAGATAAAGAACGATGCTGTGCATTTTTGACCGTACTTCGACCCTTAAATTTTAAAGGGGAACATGCTGATGAGCATTGTCAGGTGATTAAATTAGTAAAAACTTCTGAATGCATTGAAATTGATTTATCATGTATTTGTGCCATTCAAATTCTAGATACTGAACTGCTAAAAAGGCAAATAATTATTGAGCCAAAATGGTAATGATTACACCTGCAAAGAGCCCTAGGTTGAACTTAGGGCTCTTTGCATTTACATAAACTCTTTTTATTCCTATAAAATAATAAACGTTTGTCCGTTTCAAAAGCTTGGCTATTTGCATGTAATAAATTAGATTGCTACATGTAAAAGGAGTTTATGCTATGACACTAATAGGAATGTTGCACCATCGGAGGGATCCGAGAAGGGTAGGGAAGACTTATGCCTTTGCAGCGGTTGCAAAAGCTGAAGGAGCTGGATTCTTTTACTTCTCTCCTGGCAGAGTAAACTTCTCAAAGAGAATGATAAGAGGCCAAGTGCTGGAAAATGGCAAATGGGTAGAACGGAATATGCCGTTCCCTGATGTGATTTATAATGCTGGTGATCCAAATAAATTGGCCAAATCTCAGAAAGTGATTGATAAACTTAAGGCCACAATCCCCTTTACGACCTATTCCATAGGAAACAAATGGAGTGTGTACGAACGGCTAAAGAAAGGAAAGGAATTCACTCAGTATTTAATTCCCTCTGAAAAAATTTCAGATAACTCGGATCGCTTTTTTCACTTTCTTTACGCATTTGAAAGGATTGTTTTTAAACCCTATGATGGAAGAAAAGGAAAAGGGATTTATTTTATTTCAATGAAAAATGAAGAATTTCTCGTAACTCATAATGCAAATACTAGTTCCTTTTCTAAGGATCAATTGAAGAAACTCATTGAAGAAAAGCTAGCAGCAGGAACATATATTATGCAGCCCTATATAAGATCCGTAACAAAGTCTGGACAAGTATTTGACTTTAGGCTTCATGTTCAAAAAGACGGAAACGGGGAATGGGTGATAACTTCCATTTACCCTAGAATTGCCCCACAAGGATCCTTTATTCCCAATATAAATAATGGGGGGTTCACCAATTATTTAGTTCCCTTTCTAAAGCAAGAATTTGATGATGAAGCGTTGAATATTAAAGCAACACTTGAGCATTTCTCATTGTCTTTAGCACAGCATCTGGATGACCTGCAAATGAAAATGTATGGAGAAGTCATTGACGAAATCGGGATAGATATTGGGTTGGACGAGAACTTTAAAATATGGATCTATGAAGTTAACTGGCTTCCAGGATGTCCGCCTACCTTTTATTTAGAGATGGATGTCGTTATTCATTCCATCAGATATGCCATGTATGTGGCCAAAAACCAAAAGTTTATAAAAACTAAAATACAAGAAGCGCAGATTGCAAAAAGGGCGGAAAGAGAAATCCCGATTATAGCTGTAACAGGAAGCGCCGGAAAAACAACAACAAAGGCCATGCTTGCTTCTATACTCTCAAAAAAGTGGAATACCTTTGAATCAAAGGATTATTGGAATACCGCACAGCACACAGAAATTCACGCCTCTGAAATTAATGATTCCCATGATGCTGTTGTCTTAGAGTATGGGATGTCCTCACCAGGAACAATCACTAAACACTGCAGTATTGTTCAGCCTAATATAAGTATTGTCACGAATGTCGGCCTTGCACATGTCGGTGCCTTTAAGAGTGATATAAAAGGAATTGCTAAAGCTAAGTCAGAATTAATCCATGGCATGGATCAGCATGGATTGCTTGTTATTAATAATGATGATCAAAACTCTAAATTACTTGAAACAGAGCAATTTAAGGGAGAAATCATCACAATCGGCCTGAAAACAAAGGCTGAGTACATGGCTTATGATGCTGAGTATGCTGAAAGTGGCATGTATTTCAAAGTAAAGTTTCATGGACTTGAAGTGAAATTCTACATTCCTATTTTCGGTGAACACCATGTATATAACGCACTTAACGCCATTGCAGTAGCTGATCGTCTGGGGCTGACTCCAATGGAAATCCAAGCAGGATTATTATTTAGAAAGCCTCCAAGAAGGCTGACTGTATATAATTTCAAAAATAATATCACCCTAATCGACGATACTGTACATTCCCACCCTGAAGGGGTTAAGGCAGCTGTCGATGTTCTTTCAAATATCGGTAAACATCGGACAGTAGCCGTTATTGGAGAAATCAGGGCACTTGGAAGTCTAATGGAAGAAGAATATCGTAAAATAGGAGAATATGTTTTTGAAAAAGAAATTGACCTTTTTGTCACCTATGGTGATGAAACAGATATTATGAGCAATCAAGCGGTTAAAAAAGGGTTCTCTTCGGAAAATGCATATCACTTTAAGGATAGAAAGGAACTGCATACATTTCTGAAAAAGGCCATCAAAAAGAATGATACGATTTTAGTAAAAGGTGCCAGCCGGGCCAATATGTATGAAACGGTTCGGTTTTTAAGGAAAACATTCAAGTAATAATACAAAAGAAATGACCCTGGGGCTGCTCAGGGTCATTATTTTATGGGGATATAATTTTAATCTTGAACTTTCTTCATATGAAACTTAATCTCATTAATTGCATTTCTGGCAAACTGCTTAGCCTCGTCCATACTTTGGCCAGACGCAATAACATAGGCATACCGATGCCCCATTGACAGCGGAGGAATAAGTAAAGTTCCTTTTCTCGGCTTTACATATACTTCAATCACTCCGGGTGATCGTCTAGCCCTTCCTTTTCCAGTCACCCTTTCTAAAATCCCCTTTTCATCTACAATTAGGTATTTAGTAAACACGTACTTTTTATATCTAGGAACAATTAACGGAGTTCCTCCTAAAAGTAGTTTCAATGTTTCTTCAACGAGACTATATCCAAAGGCAGCTTGTATCATTTTATTCATGGCACCGCCAGAGATCCGCGGATTGGCTTCAATTAGCTTCCAGCCATTTTTTGACCGTCTTAGTTCAAGATGAAGAGCTCCATTTACGATTCCCATCTGCTTCACCAATGAATGCAAAACTTCTTCAATCCCCTTCATGATCTCATTCGGGACATTAGCCATCACACCATAGCCAGTAATGATAAATCTTTTTCCTTTTGTAACTTCCTGTTCAATGACACCCGCAATCATAACCTTCTTATTGAAGACAACAGCCTCAACTAAATATTGATCTCCATCAATATACTCCTCTACGATAATTGAATCTTTTGGGTCTCTTTCCCTTAGCATTAGCGTATGTTTTTTAAGCTGGTCTGCATTTTCTGCAAGCATTGCATCTTTTGAACCAGTTGAATTGGGTGACTTTACCATAACAGGAAAGGTAAATTGCGGCACCAGCTTCTCAAAGGAAATTTCTTCATTAGGCTTGATAATCTTAAACACCGGAGTATATGGCTGATCCTTTAGAAACTGTCTGGTTTCCTCTTTATTATTCATCAATAAAATAGCTTTTGAAGAAAAAGGATTATGGCAAAATTCATCGCAAAGAAGCGAGGCACTGTATACGTAGGAATCAATAAAACTGACAATCGTTTTTATATCCATTCCTTTCGAACGCAACCGCTTTATTTCTTGTTTCATCTCCAAGATATTATCTGTATCTATTAAAATCATTTGATGAACGTCAGGATATTCCTCTCTTTGCTGGAATTGCTTTTCGTTATTTGTAAAAAGTACTGTATAGTACCCTAGGCGTTTGGCTGCAATTATAACATCTCTGCTTGATCCCGATTTGTTAGTGCCTATAAAAAGTATCGTTTTCAAAAAGGCCCACTCCCTATATAAAATTCAACAATATTTATCTCGCTAATATGTGTATGAAAAATGACTTACACCTGTATAGTTATCTATACCTAAACAAGCTGGATAATATAAAAGCGGGCGCACAAAAATGGCTTGACTTCAAAGCGTTTTTAGGTGCCCTCCCCCCTATTTATATATAAATTCAAAAAGGGTGGATTTGGTGTGGACAAACATGACAGATCGAAGAGATTTTCCTAATTTGGGTTTCTTAATCTAGTTAGATATACAAGCATTCCTGCTCAGCCAAACATAGCATGCTTTAGAGAAGGGAGTGAAATGTACGCAATGATTCCTCTAAAAGTCAAAGAAATTCGAGCCATTATAGATGGGGAACTCGTTCAAGGATATGATGAACTCGTGGTGCAGCAAGGCGCCTATCGTCTGAAACAATTAAGAAAAAAGAATACAATCTTATTTACCAAATACAAACTTAAGAATTGGGATGATTTGAAGAGGTTTTTTCCGTTAATAATTGTCACCCATAAGGATTACACGGACACCAGCCATCTGGAGAATTTAACAATCATTAAGGTAGACTCTGCAGAAGAGGCCTACTGGAAGTTCGTCAATTATTACCGAAACCAGTTTGATATTCCCATTGTTGCCATTACAGGAACATGCGGGAAAACAACAACCAAAGAAATGATTCGGCACATTCTTTCCGATTCTAAAAAGGTCGCTGCTACAAAAAAGACGAATAATTCACGAACGGCACACCTCCAGTACCTTCTAAGCATTGAACAAGATACAGATGCAGCGGTTTTTGAAACAGCGGTAGGTTCACCCGGTGATGTCCTTTATGCAGGGAAATATTTCAAGCCAACCATTGGGATTATTACGAATATTGGCGAACATCATTTACGTCTTTGCAAGACAATGGAGGCTTATATTGAAGCAAAAGCTGATATGGCAAAAATCCTTGATGATCAAGGTGTGCTAATCATTAATGCAGATGATGAAAAAACAGGAAAAGTTGACTTTTCAGGTTTTCCTGGAAAAATCCTCACATTTGGGAAAGACCCATCAAGCCATTTTAGGGCAACTGACATTAAATACAAAAACAACGGCATGCAATTCAGCCTTCATCATAATGATCAGAACTATGTCATATACGTCCCAGGATATGGGGAGCATCAAGTATCTAATGCATTAGCAGCGCTTGCTGCTGTTTATGAGATGGGTATGAATCTCACGGAAGCTGCCGAACGACTCAGTTCTTTTCAAAAGTTTGAAAGGCAACTGCAAGTTGTTGAAGGCATCAACGGCTCAACACTGCTCGACGATACGTGGAGCATTACTTCCACCTCATTGGAGGCAGCCATAAAAGTATTAGAGGAAATTGGGAAGGACAAGAAAAAGGTTGCAGTTGTAGGAAGTATAACCGGCTTAGGTTCCTTTGGAAAATCTATTAATAAGCGAGCTGGGGAAATGATCGCAAAGCATAATATAGATATTCTTATAGTAAGAGGCAATACATTAGCGGAAACTATGGCCACACAGGCGATGGAAAGCAACCCCAAATTACAGGTCTATTATTTTAGCAAAAGCCGCAGAATATATCGCTTATTAAAAGAAATCATTGATGAAAATACACTTGTCCTTTTTAAAGGAAATATGTATTCCAAGACTATGATTGAACTATCAGCAAAATTCAGGAAGGAGCCTTAAATATTAATAAATGACCAATGCCTATTATAAGGGAGGTGGACAGATTGGCAGTAAGCAGAGGCCGAATGAGCCAATACAGAATAATGAAATCGAATAAAGACTTATCTAACCATCTATTGGATACAGCAATGTACACGGAAGATGCATTAATTTCATTTTTAGAACTATATGAGTCGGTCATGATAAAACCTGTTTTTGGCTTAGGAAAAACCCATGTAGTTCCTGAAAACGGGAAATTTAGGATCCATTCCGGCAACGAACAATCCGAACTGCTTGATAAAGAAGAACTCCATCCGTATATCAGTGAAAAGGTTATTAAACATAAAAAAAATATTATCCAGCCATCACCTCTTCACTCAAACTTATTTCAGTACCCATTGGCCTATTTCATTACCGTTCACCGCTGTTCACCGGTTTCAGAATGGGTGTATACTTCTAAAACGGAAAAATATAAAAGCTTTTTAGACAAGTACCGTTACCTATTATTCTTTAATAAAATGAAAAGATTGTCCATACAGGCAGCCATTGTATTAGGGGATTATTTTTCTGATTGTCATACCATTGTCATTGATATCCTAATTGACCTTAAAGGGAAAATTTGGATCCAAGAAACAAGTCTTCATTTTCCTAAAAGTAAGTGGTGTCAATACCAAACATTTTCATCAAACCCCAAAATAGCGCCGCTTGTTCCAAAAACAGATCTCCTTACAGAAGTAACTTTTAGTGATTACCTTAATAAATATAAAAATATTATTATTAAGCCCTGTGTTGGCCAGCAGGGAAAAGGTATTGCTAAAATCACGATGGCAGACTCTTCAGCCTATGAAATACATGCCGGAAGGAAAAAAATAATAAAAACAAACATAAACGAAGCCTATGACTATATAAAAGATATGTATCTTGCTAAGAAAGCCTACCTTGTTCAGGAAGCACTATCGTTAGCTGAGCTGGATGACTGTCCTGCGGATGTGAGAGTCATTACCCAGAAAGAGGATTCAATGTGGAAATCGACCGGGAAAATTGTCAAAGTTGCCAGCAAAAATTTCTTTGTTACCAATGTAGCTCAAAGACTTTTAACCCTTGAAGAGACACTGCAAAACTTGCCAAATTTAAATATAAATATAAATGACTTTGAATATGAAATCGATAAAAAATGTGTAATGGCCAGCGAGCTTCTCGAAGAAAACCACCCAAATATAAAGATGGTTGGTTTTGATATTGGAATTAGCAGCCAAGGGGACATCTGGATCATTGAAGGGAACTATAAACCGGATCTTTCCATGTTTTCTAGGCTAAGGAATAAAGAAATGTATAGGACTATCAGAAAAGTTATGAAAGGCCAAAGAAAGAAAAGAAATGACTAAATTTTAGCAATGGTATTATACGCTTACCTAAGCGGATTACAGCTTTTGCCATACATTAAGATATGGCTAATAATACTGAAATGAGGTGTACTTTTTGAAGGAACGGCTTGGTAAATGGAAACAGTTTACGATGTTTAGCGGGCATCCATTACTCTCTAAATATATCCCTGAGACGAAGAAATATACGGTTGAAAATTTAATAGAAATGCTGGATAGACATGAACATATCTATTTAAAGAACGATAGAGGCGGCCAAGGAAAAGGAATCTTTAAAGTAACGAAAAGTAAGGAAGGCCTTTATCGTTTTAACGGCTATACTATGAAAGGAGAAAAAGTAAAGATGGATGTTGCTAAGATTAAGGACTTCGAGCCTGTGCTTCATCCTATTACCAGATTTGGAGGATATATTGTTCAGGAAGGCGTAAATAGTACAACTTTAGATGGGTTCCCGCTGGCCATTCGGGTACATGTTCAGATTCTTAAAGATAAATGGCTAATTGGCGGAATGTATGGAAAAGTTGCCAAAGATGAAACAACTGAAAATGGAATTATTAAAACTAGCCATAGTCCACAGCTAATGATGGTCGAAACCTTGTTATCTGATCATCTAAAGATGAAGAAAACAGAGATTGATTACATGATTAAATCCATACAGGAAATATCCGTAAAAGCGGCTGAAATCTCTGCAGAGTCCGTTCCAGAGATTGAATATGGCGTTGATTTTGGCATTAAAGATTTCAAAGAGCTTATCCTATTTGAAATAAATACAAGTCCTGGTGTCAGTAACTTTTCAAAGATTGACAACAAGGAGATGCGAGAGCGTATTAAAGCAATCCGTGCCGCGCATTTAAAAGGGCAAAAAAAGACCTAACCTAGTAAAAAAAAAAGAAGCATCCGCTGCCTATTGGCAATACTTTTGCTTCTTTTTTTATATTTCAGAGATTCATATTTTTTCTATCTTATTGGATAACACGTTTTGCATACATATAATGACTGTCGTAATAGTCAGATAAGAGCACACGATCGCTAATACCTTCAGAGCTTGGAACAATAATACGATGTTCGCCAGCATAAATAGCTACTCTTGTTGGGGTTGATGAACCTATTGTAGAATTAATAAATATTAAATCGCCTTTTTTCAGGTTATCACGAGAAACTGTTTTACCTAATTTAGATAATTTAGTTACAGAAGTTTCTCCTAGGTTAATGCCGTTAATTTTATAGATATAGTTGACATAGCCGCCGCCTGAAAATTTCATCTCATCTTCATCATTAACTCGTCCCATAGTAACCTCATCCATTAAATCGTAGGCATCTTCAACAATGTTATCTGCCTTAGTTGGCGGGTTAGATGGCAGTAAAGATGGCAGTACTCTGCGCGCTGTCATATAATTTCCTTTATAATAGTCCGTACTGTTCAAATCAGAAATAACAATATCCAGTTTTGCATTAGCCGCATGAATGACTTTATTATTTCCAATATACATAGCTACATGGGTTGGATTTACGTTGCCTGGACTTCTGAAGAAAACTAAATCGCCTTTTTGCAATTGGCTTTTCGAAACATACTCCCCTTGCTTAACCATGTAATCTTCAAATTTACTTCCAAGATGAACACCGTTAGAACGGAAAATATATTCCATGAACGATGCACACTGAAAGCGAAGAGCGTCTTCGTTATTGGTACCGTATGTTGCTTTGCCTATTAAACTTTTAGCAAAACGGATAATATCATCAGCCTTCTGCTCTGCTGCTAGCTGGTTATTCTGAACATTTGTAGTTGCAGCAGAGGCTTTGATAGGACTAAAATTAGCAGAGACGGCACCAAAAGAACCTAAACCAAGTGCTACTGCAAGTGATGTTGTAACTAGTTTCTTATTCATCCTTTACCTCCTGATGTTCTATTACTTTTCCAACTGATTTTAACATAGAAGGCAGAATGGATTTTATGGAAAATGTACCCACATCACTTAGTGATCCTCCTCAGACCTTGTCCTTAAAGGGCTCGCACTTAATATTTACAGTTTAGTTACATGTATGACAACATTAGGACGATTTAGCTTTCCAAGAATATATTTTCTCTTGAATTTCCATCTCTTACTCTTTAAAATTTTATTTAACAAAATTATTAGATTACTTTCTAAGTTGAGGGCCAAAAATGTATTATTTAGAAATCCTATTAATTCAGGTTTTATTCGTTATGTTGCCCGCGTTAGTTTATCACGCCCTTTTAAAAACAATCGTACCTTCTGTTAAAATAAAGCCCTATATATTCGGGATACTATCCTGCATCTCCATTGGACTTCTGCTGCTTTTCCCCATTGAATTGGGGGAAGGGAGATTTCTGGATCTGCGATTTGTTTCATGGTATTTGTCATTTATATATGGGAACTTTTATGTTGGGCTATTTGTTACCGCTTTTTTCGTTATTTTTCGATTCCTTATAGGCGGGATAGGGATGTATTATGCCTTTGGAGTTATTGTGGTCTTTTTGCCTGTGTTATTTTATATTTCAAAGACATTTCATTTGTTCACCTATAAAAAGAAGCTTGTTATTTCTTCTATCATTCTTTCCGTTATTACGCTTTCACAAATTATATCAGGTTTAATTATCTTCCCGGTTGCCACGATAACAGCACAGAAAGTCATCATTTATTCCATGTATATCGTTGCCAATGGATTTACTGTATGGATCATGGTTTATTTGGAGGAAATGATAAGAAGCAAGGAATTAATGTATCTAGAACTGCAGCGTCTAGACAAACTTCAAGTCGTCGGTCAAATGGCGGCTAGCTTTGCCCATGAGATTCGAAATCCGATGACCACTGTAAGAGGATTTCTGCAGCTATTAGGAACTTCAGCACAGATTTCTGCTGATGAAAAGAAGTATATCCGGGTATCTATCGACGAATTGGACCGTGCGCATGATATTATCAAAGACTATCTTTCTTTGGCAAAGGAAAATCAGCACATGAAAAAACTTGAGAGGATCAATGTGGAACAGGAAATCAGCTATGTGATCTCAACCCTAAATTCCTTTGCTATCATAAGCGGCGTCACAATAACCTTTCAAAGTTTCAATCAGCCCATCTTTGTAAGAGGGGCCGTTTCAGACTTTCGTCAGCTGCTGCTTAATCTTATTAAAAACGGGATCGAATCCATGCAGGATAAAGGGGAAATTATCATTACAAGAACGATAAATGGAAATTATGCTTCCATTACAATTACTGACCAGGGCGCTGGAATGAACCAAGAACAATTAGACAGACTGGGGCTGCCCTTTTACTCTACCAAGGAAAAAGGTACGGGTCTTGGCCTCATGCTCTGCTACAATATTGTCCATTCCATGGATGGAAAGATTAAATTCACTAGTGAAATTGGCAAAGGAACAACTGTCAGCATCCACCTTCCGGCCATTTCAGGTTAAAATCAAAGAAATAGGGACAGCATCCTCTTTTCCCTTTTAAAAAACATTGGATGCTGTCCCTGTTTTATTTTCATTAAAGCAGATTATATGTCTAAGAGAATATTACGATTCCTGAGAAACAGGTGCTGGAACAGCCTCTTCTCCTGTTTCCTGATCTCCCCAGCCTTTGCACACGTCAATCCAGTTTTTTGCGCCGGAATATTCAAATATTTCATCGCATGTTAGTTCAATGGCGGAGTTGGTGCTGCCGCAGGCTGGGAAAAGGGTGTCAAACCGTTTCATTGAAACATCTAAATAGACATCCAAGTCATTCGCCAATCCAAATGGGCAGACACCGCCGATCACGTGTCCTGTTTGTTCTACAACCTCTTCGGCTGATAGCATGCGCGCCTTCATATGAAAAGTATTGCGGAACTTTTTGTTATCAATTTTCGCATCTCCGGCAGCAACCACTAAAATAGCATGATCCCCTTCTCCTCTAAAAGAGAGCGTTTTTGCAATTCTCGCCGGGAGGACACCAATGGCTTCAGCAGCCATGTCAACCGTCGCACTAGAGGTATCAAATTCCATAATATCAGAATCACGATTCCATTTTTTCAAATGGTCCTTTACACTTTGCAAAGACATCTTTTTCTTCCTTTCTCTTGTCTATTTATGTCAAATCATAGCATCCTTTAACACTGTAAAGCAAGAGAAGTGAATGCAGATAGTGTGAATCGTTTAACGCAAAAACATAGATTTGAATTCCCCCAACCGTTCACTTAACCGGAAGTTCTCCGTATAATCAACCTCACATTCAATCAGCACAGGACTTTTTTCAGAAAAGGCTTTTGGCAAAACCTCACCTATTTCCGTAGCTTTATTTATCTTATATCCCTTTACCCCATACGCCGTGGCCAATTGGACAAAATCGGGATTGCCAAATTGGATCCCCATAGAACGGCCCTGTTTATTTTCCTGTTCCCATTCAATCGCGCTATATCTGCCGTCACGCCAAATCATCACCACAATGGGAAGCTCTAGCCGTACCGCTGTTTCCAATTCAGCGAGAGACATATTAAACGAGCCATCACCGCAAACCGCCAGTACCCGCTTATTCGGAAAAGCCATTTTCGCGCCGATTGCCCAAGGCAGACCAACCCCCATCGAAGCCAAACCATTGGAAAAAATACAGGTATTTGCTTGAAAAGCAGGATACTGTCTAGCAATCCAATGTTTATGAGCGCCAACATCTGATACGAGGAGATCATCTTCAGAAAGAAACTCGCGGATTTCCTTAATGATTCGTTGGGGTACAAGCGGATAGGCATCACTCTCCTCAGATTTGCGAAGATCCTTTGTAATGATATCTTTTAATTGCTGGTAAACAGAGGCCATCTCGTGTCTTTGCTCCATCCGTTCCGTTAGTGATTGAAGATTCCCGGCAATATCTCCGATGAGCGATGCCTTTATTGGATAGCAAGTATTTATTTTTGCCGGGACCTCAAGATCAATATGAACAATCGGCTTGGCTGCTTTATTCCACTTCTTTGCACCATATTCAATGGAATCGTAGCCAATAGCTATAATTAAATCCGCTATTTCAAAGGCTGTATTGACATAGTCTCCCTCTGGCAATCCAATCGTTTGCAGATGCAGCGGGTGATCGCCCGAAACAACGCCTTTCGCCATATAGGTTTCTGTAAAAGGAGCCTTTAGTGTCTCAACAAAAGAAAGCACGGCCGCTGATATCTCAGGCTCCTCAGCAGCTCGCCGGCCAATCAGAACGAGCGGGCGCTGTGCAAGCTGGATTACCCTTGCCGCATCTTCAAAAGCTGAATCGAGGGCAGTCATCGTTCGCTTCAAGTTCTGTGTTTCTGGCAGGGCAGCGATGGATTCCTGAATTTGCTTAGATGCAACATCATGAGGGAGCTCGAGATGAACCGCTCCAAAGGGACTGCTTAAAGCTGATGAAAAAGCATCAGCTACTATCTTTGGCAGAACTGGGATACTTTCAATTGATGCATTCCATTTTACAATCGGACGATACATCTCTATCGTGTTTATGTATTGATGGGTTCCTTCATACTGTAAAGGAACATCCGTTTGCGCGGTAATCACAATTAGCGGATTCCGGTCCAGTGCTGCACTTGCAGTTCCTGTCATCATGTTTGTCGCTCCGGGACCAAGAGTGGAAAGGCATACACCAGGCTGTCCAGTCAGCTTTCCCATCATTCCGGCAATAAAAGCTGCATTGGTCTCATCCCGGCAGGCAATAAACTGAATGGATGATTGATGCAGCGCATCCAAAAAATCAATATTTTCCTCGCCAGTCACCCCAAATATGTATTGAACCCCTTGCTGTTCCAGGCACTTTACAAAAAGCTCCGCCACTTTCAAATCAATAACCTCCCAATTGATTCATTATTTTTACTCATTTTCGAGCACAAATATTTATATTGAAAAAATCAATATTCCTATTTTGCCCAAAAGAGAGATTAAATAAGGAAGTGATTTTGGAAAAAACGCGAAACATACGCTCTCAATTTGATCAGGTTTCAGACGGCCGCCCACTGCCTGGAACAGACGCTATTGGGGAAATAACCAGATCTTCTTAAGTCTGCGAAGCAAAAACAGACTAAACACCAGCCAAAACCAGGAATATAAAAAAGCAAAAACAAAAATCCCTAGTAAAAATATCATATTAATTGACGAAGGGACAGATGGACCAAGCACCGGAAAGGCGAGACCATATAGAGGAAGGCAAATACCAATGGTTAAAGCAGTGCTGTTTGCCAGAAGTATTTCTAATCGCCGATGAAAAGTACGAACGGTCCATCCCAAACATAGCCCAAGAATACCGGTGGTAAAAGGGTAAATCACTAATTCACTCGGCTGAAGAAAAAGAAGTATGGCAAATGTTAATAAATAGGATAAAATACCTGATCTAAGTGAAACGAGCATGCTAAACAGGATGGGCAGCGTTGCAAATGGACTGAAGAAATAGCCGATTCCAGGAAGAAACCCGCCAGCAGACTGCAGAATTGCAGCAATTGCAGCCATAAAGGCAGCAAACACATACATTCTGGTTGAGGACCAAGCAGCAGAAACAAATTGATGAATCTCCCTAGGATGTGAGGGAATTGATTTCTTGAAAAACACGGATTCAGCTCCTTTCAATGACTCCTAGGGATAGTTTATTCATTGATACTGTACAAGTGCTTGCTTTAAACAGAAAAAAGGACATGGAATCTCCATGTCCCTATCCAACCACATGCTGTCCCAAAAGGGATTTTGCCTGCATTTGATACATTTGCTGATAGATGCCGCCTTTAGCAAGCAGTTCTTCATGCGTTCCCTGTTCTTTAATGACTCCTCGTTCAAGCACAAGAATACGGTCCGCGTTTTTTATCGTTGACAGACGGTGGGCAATGACAAAAGTTGTTCGGCCTTTTTTCAAGACCTCCATTGCATGCTGAATCACTTCCTCTGTCTCCGTATCGATATTCGATGTTGCCTCATCTAAAATTAAGATAGCCGGGTCAAAGGCCAAGGCACGGGCAAAGGAAATCAATTGGCGCTGTCCTGAAGATAGAGTGCTCCCCTTTTCAATAACTGGTTCCTCCATCCCCTTCTCCAGGTTCTTGAGAACCCGGTCTGCACCAACGGCCTTTAAGGACCCTTCAATCTTTGCATGTGTAATTTTTGGATCGTTTAAACTGACATTTGAAGCAATGGTTCCCGTAAAAAGATACGGGTCCTGCAAGACAATGCCCATATGCTCCCTTAGCGTCTGCCTAGGCAGGGCTGTTACGTCTGTTCCATCGATATAAATTTTTCCTTTTGATGGATCATAAAACCGGAACAATAAATTCATAATTGAACTTTTTCCGGACCCTGTATGCCCGACGAGAGCAACTGTTTCACCGCGCTTCGCCTGAAAAGATATGTCTTTTAACACATAATCGGTGCCTTTATAGGCAAAGGAAACATTTTCAAAGACCACATGCCCTTCATATCTTGGCATTGTCTCCTCTGATACCTTTTCTCCTGTCATATCCAGCACTTCAAACACCCGGTGTCCGGCCACAAGCGAGCGCTCAAGCTGGGAAAACTGATTAACCACGTTCGTGATCGGATTAAAAAGTCTTGTTAAATAATCGACAAAAGCATATAAAGTACCGGCTGATACAACAGCAGCTCCTGATATAGACTGGGTTCCAAAATACAGGATAAAAATCGTAAACATGATGAGCCGGATCGTATTAACGAGGTTAAAAGAAGTTGCTGAGTCTAGAAACAGCAATTTACGCTGATAGGAATAATGCTCTTCATTCATGTCATCAAATTCTCTAGTCATTTGTCTTTCGCGCCGGAAAGCCTGAATAATAGCCATCCCCTGTATTGATTCATTAATCATCGCATTAATATCCGCAATTTTTGTACGAATGACCCCATTATACCTGGAGGCAAATCTTCTGTACAAAATCATCCATAGGTATATGATTGGAACCATAAACACGGCAATCAACGCCATCTTCCAATTTAAAATAAAAAGCGCAACATAGACGCCGGCAATCGAAATAAAGCTGGTCGCAAAATTCGAAAGCACCTGTACATATAAATTTCTGATTGCCTCTGTATCGTTGGTCACCCTTGCAACAATTTTTCCAGCCGGAAGATGATCAAAATATTGGATTGGCAGGGTCTGAACATGGCCAAAGATATCCTTTCTTAATCGCTGAACTACACGATTGGCTCCCATCTGCAAAAATAGAAACATTAAATACCGGAACACAGCTGTTCCAATGGATAATATAAGATACAAAGAAAGGAGCCAGGCAATCGGCTTGATGTCAATTTTCCCAAGGACCATGTATTCATCAATAATGTGCTTGGCGATGAACGGGCCTGCCAGATCTGTAAATACAGCTGCTGTTAGAAAGAGCAGGCCCATTAAGATCGGCCTTTTATACGTGAGCGCGTATTTCGTTAATCGTTTACCTGTACTCATGACTCGCCTCCCTCGAGCTGCTGACGGTCAAATTGCTCTTTATACCAGCCGTTTTGCTGCAGAAGCTCTTCATGTGTTCCGCTCTCAGTCACTTGCCCTTCATCAAGTACAATGATTTGATCCGCATGCTGGACGCTTGATAGTCGATGGGTGGTTATAATGGTAGTCTTTCCGCTTCTTTCTTTTTGAATGTTCTTTATTATATTAGATTCTGTTTTTGCATCCACAGCTGACAGCGAATCATCTAAGATTAAAATTTCCGGATCCTTTATGAGCGCACGCGCAATCGAGACGCGCTGCTTCTGCCCCCCGGACAATGAAACCCCTTTTTCTCCAACAAGAGTTTCAAGACCCATTGGCAGATTCTCCAGGTCTTTCTTAAAATAAGCAAGCTGGATCGCCTTTTCTATCTCCTCTTCACTTGCATCCTCTTTGCCGAATAAGATGTTTTCCCGGATTGTACGTGAAAATAGCACATGATCCTGCGGAACATAGCCAATCCAGTCAAGTACTTGCTCCTTTGTCTGTGAAGCGATGTCCACACCATTAATGATTAATTGACCAGCTTCTATCGGATATTCACGCAGTAATTGTCTTAAGAAGGTTGTTTTGCCCGCACCTGTCTTTCCGACAATGCCCAGAGTCTCTCCCTTTTTCAGGGATAAAGAGATTTGCTTTAAGTTTTCCACCTGGCTGGAAGGATATTGAAAGTTCAATTCGCTAAATCCTATTTCTTTTGGCGTTCCAATCAAAACTGGTTTCTCCGTATTCTGAACATCGGCTTCATAGTCAAGGGTTTCCTGAACACGGTCTAAAGAAGCATTCCCCTGCTGCATCACATTGATCAATTCCCCAATAGCAAAGATTGGCCAAACAGCCAGCCCTAAATAGACATTAAATGTTACGAGCTGCCCGACTGTCATTTCCCCATTAGTAATTAGAACGGCCCCATAGCCGAGGGCAACAATATAGCTGATGCCTGTGCCAATTTTCGTAATAGGCCCGAATAAGGCGTTGATTTTCACGGTATGCATATTCTTCTCATATACAGTCTCGCTCATTTCGGCAAATCTTACTTCATCCTTTTTCTCCTGAACATAGGCCCGAATAACTCGAACGCCTGCAATTGATTCTAGAACACGGTCATTTAACTCGCCAAAGGCATCCTGTGCCTGCATATACCTTTCATGCACAAGCTTCCCAAGGTATTGAATAAACACCGCCATAATTGGGACTGGGAGCATCGCAAAAAAGGTCAGCTTCCATGAAATCATAAACCCCATTGCAAAAATGATAGCACCCATATATAAGGTAGAGTCAATCAGGGTCATAATTCCGAATCCTGCCGTTAAAGATACAGAATTTAAATCATTCGTTGCACGTGCCATGAGGTCTCCTGTTCGATTCTTCTCATAAAAGGCTGGCATCATTTTTAAAAATTGAAGCATTAATTTGCGCCTTAATGTTCTTTCTAGATTAATGGCCCCTTCAAAAAGCCTGTATTGCCAGTAAAAGTTCAGAAAATATCCCCCGATGATTATGATTAAAAAGATCCCTGCATATTGAAAAAGCAAAGATGCTGTCATCTCACCTGCTGTTAAAATATCAATAACCGACCCTAGCATATAGGGAGGAATTACGTCCAAGACACTTGCGATAATCAGCAGAAAGACCGCAACCGCGTATTGCTTTTTGTATTGTTGAAAAAACCAGCCTAATTTCCCTAATACATCAAACATCGATCCAACCTTCTTTCTTTTTTATGCTAAGAAAAATGGCTACCCGCTATCATTCAACTCATTTTTGAAAATCAGTATCCTTTGTTTTCTTCTCCACATGTAAACCCGCTCCTTTTTCTATATTTCACTAAAAATTCCCAACAAAAAAGATGCATACCCTAAAAAGAGCATGCATCCCTAGAAAGGTATAGATTGTAAAATCCATACCTTCGCTTGCGGAATCCAACTATACAGAGAGCTGGCATGGATCATGTATGAAATTGTTTGTTTTATAGTAACGAACAATCATGATCCTAACCTCCCTTTTCCCTGTAAAAAGTTGTTTAGTGTTCTTGAAGATTACCATTTTTGTCACATAATTGTCAAGAATTAGATTTGTGCGGCAAAGAAATACTTCTTTTGGCTCGTTTATGCCGTACAATTGCCTTTTTAATAAAGAAATAGACAATGATCCCTGCAAGGAGGAAACCAGCAATTACATTTTCGTTCAGATCCTGTGAAACTAAACCAGCCTGTATCAATGTATAAATCGTAAATAAAGTAAAATTTCCTAGAGCAGTTGCTGTCATAAAGGACGATAACCTTATATGACTGATCCCCGACACCCCATTAATAATGCTTGTCGGAGCGAATGGGAAAATTCTTGCACCTAACACATACCATAGCCCATTCCGCTGAATCTTGTGGAGCAGGGACGGGTTTACTTTTTCAGAAACCCAGCTTTGGAAGCCATGACGAATGACTAGAAAGACCGTCACTGCACAAAGGATGCTTGTCAGTAAGCTCCAAGCAAAACCAAATTGAAAACCAAAGAAAGTATTATTGATTAAGAGGACTAGAAAAAGCGGAATAACCGGAAAGGCATTATGCACAAACATAATTATCAATGTAATTAACAAAATATAAAACTTGCTGTCTCCCGAAAGAGCCCTAATGGAGTCGACATCACCTGAGATGATGGTACGGAGAAAATCTGTATTAATGGCCAGAAGCAGACTGAGGATGACAATCAGAATAATTGCTGATACTTTCCCCATATTCAAAGAATCCACCCTCTCTAGACAATCATTCTTATTTTAAAAAATTTGCTGCATGGGGTCTATAACGATAAAGAAAAAAGTCTGCCACAAATGGACATAATAATCCGGTCGTGACAGACTCCACCTTTAGTTTCAATATTTACAAAATATTCTTATTTTTATTATCACATAATTTAAGATAACAGGCAAGGGAAAAGAGCCGGTCTCCTTATGCGGGTTTCTAATGCTGACAGTTTGTGCAAAGACAAGTCTTTCTTGATGATATTTCTTCCTCAGCAATAGGTGTGCCACATCTTGGACAAGGTTCTCCTTTACGGCCGTGAACATTCATTTCATATTGACCCGTTCTGCCATCCCCTTTATAAAGAGGATCCATGTAGCCCCCTTGCTGTATGGCTAGCATAAGAATGTGTTTTACGGATTGGTATAGCCGAGTCAGCTGATTGTCATCTAAATCATTAACTTTCCTTTCCGGCAGCAGCTGGGCATGCCAAAGGATTTCATCTGAATAGCGATTCCCTATTCCTGCAATAACTTCCTGATTCAGCAGCATTGACTTTAACCCGCCTCTTCTGTCTTTCACCAAAGCAAGAAAATCCTCCTGTGATAATTGAAAAGGCTCTGGACCAAGATCCTTAAATTCCTCCCTTATCTGATCTGGTGTTAAAAGATGCAAATATCCTAAACGTAGTCCAATGAAATATAGGTGATAATCACCAAAGGATACCTGTACTTGCACGGTCCGGTCCGGTTTATCCTCTTCCTTCCCATAAAACATCTTTCCGCCAAGCATTAAGTGCAAGAGCAGGCACGAGCCATCTTGCAGCTGAAAAACTAAATATTTGGCTCTTCTTTTAATATCTATAATTTTCTGTTTCAAAACATGCTGCATGAATTGATCTGCTGGTACATTGATGGACTTCTCGCGGGTAATCATAGCCCCCGTTATCATTTGACCGCCAATCAAGGGCTGAAGCAAAGACCTGTATGTTTCCATTTCCGGCAGCTCAGGCATAATTCTTCTCCCTCCATTAAAATCATCTTGTTGTTCACAGTATCCCTCAACACGTTAAAATCATGACTCTCTTAATGCCAAATAAAAAAGACGCAGTCCCTACGGACCCGTCCAAACATTAAAGCAGTATTAAAGCTTGTATTATGGCAATTACAGCCGTCCCTATAATCGGGACTGCCTTTATTAGCATGAATCCATCTGCTGCTGAAATGAGAGGCTCAATCGGATCTTTTGCCGGTGAGGCTAAAAAATGAACAAATCGGCCCCATCTGCTTGGCTTTATTGGAAAATCCGGCACTTCGATGTGATATTCATCAAGCTTTCTGCTAAGTTGCTGCTCCTTCTTAAAAGGATCTTGATTCAAATTCTTCGCCCCCCAAGCTTTCTTTTAACTTTTTGATTGCTGTGTGTAATCTTGATTTGACCGTGCCTTTTGGGATCCCAAGAATATCTGCGATTTCCTCTTGCGGCATATCGTGATAGTAATACAGCAAGATAACCGCCCGCTGTGTTTCAGGGAGGTCTGCAATGGCCTGGCGAATAGTCATTTTATCTGAATGATGAAGTTCTTCCGTTTGTGCAGGAGCAAGGAAAGGCAAGAGGGTTCTCCATTTCTTCCGGCGGTTTAATTTCGTGATCATCAAACGATAGGCGATTTGAAAAAGATAGGATTTGAGTTTTCCTTTTTTCGGATTATACTGGTGCTTGTAGCGCTGAAGCTTTACAAAAGTATCCTGGACAATATCGATGCTAAATTGCTCATCTCTTGTATAACGGAAAATAAAAGAATAGAGCGGCTGCCTTAACAGAAGGTAGATCCCTTCAAGGGCTTGTTCATCCCCCTTTTGAAAAGCAATCATCAATCCCTCTTCACGCTCATTCAATCTCATCGCCCCAGCGTTCCTTTATAGACTTTAAGGTCATCGATACCCTGCTAATCAAGTAAATAATTGATACCAGTGTCCATACTTGTGCCTGATTCGTAAAAAACTGGACAAACGGGTTCTCAATAGTTTGACCGCCTGAAACTAATATGTTTAATACCTGAACACAAATAATAGAATAAATAGCAAGACAAAGGGTCAAAGTGTCAAACACATTCCATCTTAAATAAATTTTTGTTTTCTTATAATTGATTTTACCATTTTCCCTGACAACATACCTGCGATCCATCGGAATAGCAATCGCTAATATTAAAATAATGATAATCCCCGCAACAATCAGCGAAACAATCCAGCCAATGTGCATTACTTCATCCCCATTCCCGGACAAGGGGACAGGTCTTTTGTCCCTCGGGACAAAGTACCTGTCCCCCTGTCCTCCTGTCTTATTTACAAACTATACAAATAACTGGGGTAAAAGGTTCATTGTAAATGGAAAAAAGCACCCAATACTTTTTATTGGATGCTTTTCAGTACTTTATACTCGTTCAAACAAGACAGCGCCGGCAATTCCTGGCTTTGTCATTTCATATGGATCTAAAATGAGATCTAATTCTTCCTCACTTAACACATCATATTGCAAACATAATTCACGAATTGGCTTTCCTTCAATGATTGCTTCTCTTGCAATCTTTGAAGCGACGTTATAGCCAATATGCGGATTAACAGCCGTTAATAACCCTACACTTTTTTCTACATATTCTTTAAGGACTTCTTCATTGGCCTTGATTCCTGAAACACAGTAATTTGTAAATACTTTAAACCCGTTATTCATAATGGAAATAGACTGAAGCAGGTTAAACAGCAATACTGGTTCCATGACATTTAATTCAAACTGGCCTGCTTCTGAGGCAAGTGAAATTGTATGGTCATTTCCAATAACTTGAAAAGCAATTTGGTTAATGACTTCAGGCATTACAGGGTTTACTTTTCCAGGCATGATGGATGAGCCAGGCTGACGGGCAGGCAAATTGATTTCATAAAGGCCCGCTCTTGGTCCAGATGCCATCATTCTAAGATCATTAGCGATTTTGGACATATTGACCATACAAATTTTCAAAGCAGCCGAAACTTCGACATATATATCTGTATTTTGTGTTGCATCAACAAGATCTTTTGCCGGTACAACAGGAATTCCGGAAATATCAGCCAGATATTGAACCACTTTTTCAATATATTTCGGATCAGCATTTAAGCCAGTGCCTACTGCTGTTGCCCCCATATTGACTTCTAGCAAACCTTCTCTTGCATTTTCAATTCTCTTAATATCACGTTCAATCACATTTGTATATGCTCTAAACTCTTGTCCCAAGCGAATAGGAACGGCATCCTGCAAATGTGTTCTTCCCATTTTAATCACAGAATCAAATTCAATGGCCTTACCATTAAATACATCGCGCATTTCTTTCATTGTTTCTAATAACAATTCAACTGCTTTATATGTGGAAAGGTGGATTGCTGTTGGAAATGCGTCATTAGTTGACTGCGCCATATTGACATCAATATTCGGATTTAAATGGAAATACTCTCCCTTTTCTCTTCCTAATAGTTCTAGCCCTCTGTTCGCAATGACTTCGTTTGTATTCATATTGATCGACGTTCCAGCGCCGCCTTGAATAGGATCTACTATAAATTGGTCATGCATGTTGCCGGCAATAATTTCATCACATGCCTGACAAATAGCATCTGCTTTCTCTTTATATAATCTTTTAATATCTGAATTGGCAAGTGCTGCAGCTTTTTTTACAATAGCCATAGCTGTAATCAGCTGTTTGTCTAATTTATAACCGGTAATTGGGAAATTCTCTACAGCCCGTAAAGTCTGAATACCATAATACGCATCAGCCGGAACCTGTTTTTCGCCCAAAAAGTCTTGCTCTACTCGAAATGAATTCATTGTTTACTCTCTCCCTAGTAAGTAATAGGCTTAACTTAAAGTGTAAGCGATTACAACTAAAAATCAATAGAGGGCCGATTACGACCCGACTCCCATTATACTCTATTAAATCGATAATGGAGCAACAATTTTTCCTTTTTGAAAAAACTATACTTGGACATTCCGGAAAAGTATGGTCATCAGCCATTATTTAATATTTTTCGATAATAAATTCTCATAACAGTGAGAACCAATGAAACGATGAAAACAACTGCTATAAAAATCATTGCCGCTGGGAAAATACCAAACGCGTCTAACGTCGTCGAACTGTTATCCTGTAAGGAGGGAACAACAAAAAATAACCAGCCTATAAACAATACTGTCACCAATTGTGGAAGTAACCGCAGATAAAATCTCCAACCAGGCTGGTGTTTACGCTGATCTGACCACTTTTTGCTTCGAAAGATTCCTTTTATTCCTAAAATCAAGTAAATCAATGTAACAGCACCAAGTGATAAGTCAATGATCTTAGGTACGGACTTTTTTATTTCAGGCTTTTGCCCCTCCGTCAATTCAATAATTCCTGAACTAATCTCATACGCGTGTTCAAACGTAGGAGTAAAGCTATTGAGCAGCACAGCAACTGCGTATCCGCTGCTTGGTATAATATCTTGTTGGGTTTGATACGTAGATACCGCCCCGCTATGTGAAATACGTGCTGGTTTGACATTCGGTGAACTTAATGACCAGCCAAGTCCGTACTTTTTGCTTCCAGGCTGCGGTGAGTAGGACACTTCCAATAATTCTTTTGATAATAATTGTGTGCCTAATTCATTCTTTCCTCCATTGGTGTGCATAGAAAGCCATTTCCCCATATCTGATGCTGTTGTTATGACTGCTCCAGCTCCCATATTCATCTCTTCCATCTCAGTCCAAGGTATGGCGGTTCCGTATGCTGTTACATATCCTTTTGGGAGCCCCTGCACAGAATCTCCAGAGTTTACAGTCGTTAATGAGTCATGCATTCCTAGCGGGGAGAATACCTTTTGCTTAAGATATTGAGAGAATTCCATTCCGCTTATTTGTTCCACCAAATAAGCCAATATCCAATAATTAGCATTACTATAGGCATACTTCTCTCCTGGTCTTGATTGCAGTCTCCAATCATGAATACGTTCAACACCTTCTTTTAACGTACTCGCTGGAGGTACAATGATTGGATTCGGTATCCCAGATGTATGATTCAACAATTGAAGGACTGTAACCTGTTTCCATCTAGAATCATTCATGACCAGTTCCGGCAGATAGTTTACGACATGTTCATCCAGATCTATTTTTCCTTCATCAACTAATTGTAAGACTGAGAAGGCTGTAAACGGTTTCGAGCCTGAGGCAAGTCTCATAAGTGACTTTTCTGTCAGTGGTTCTCCTTCAGAATCATGCCCGTAACCTCTTTCATAAACGGCTTTTCCATCCTTTACAACCACAATAGAAACACCAGGGAGCCCGTTGCGTTCCATATAATTAGCGACAAACTTATCAATATCTTCCGTTTTAAACGGCTGAGCGGCTTTAACGGAAAAAGGAATTTGAAATGCAGGAATAAAAAGAATGACTAACAGGAGAAGAACACTTAATTTCTTTATTTTTCGATTGTTTTTAAACATATTTCCTCCAATAAACTTGTATTAATATTAAAATCTTTAATCGTACAACAATCCTAATCATACAAAATAGTTATTATTAGGTTAACCAGCTTGAGGCTAATTATTTTTAAGCCCCAAGTCCTAAATTTAATTTTCCGCTATTCAAAACTCATTATTTATTTTTTAATAGAAACAAGGAGTGATTCAATTGGAAAAGTTAACAAACGGTATCGTTTCTTTAATCCCCATTAGTCTCGAGCACACCGATGGCATCCATGCAGCGGCTCAGGATATAGACATTTGGGAACATATGTCTGTTGATCTTACAAACAGAGAGAACTGTCTCGAATATATTCAAGATGCTATTAAAAAACGGGAAGCCGGCACCGATTTTGCTTTCGTCATTTTTCACAATGAAACCAACACGATTATCGGCTGTACATGGTTTCTGGATATCTATCCAAATCATAAGAGAGTAGAAATTGGGTCAACCTGGCTGAATCCTAAGTATTGGAGATCCCCGGTTAATACAAATTGCAAATGGCTGCTCCTGCAATATTGCTTTGAGGTCCTTAAATATAACAGGGTTCAAATAAAGACGGGCCACCGCAATCTACGTTCTCAAAAAGCCATTGAAAGGATTGGCGGGGTAAAAGAAGGGATTTTGCGAAACCATATGATCCAAAGAAATGGAGATATTCGTCATACAGTTATGTACAGCATTACAATAGAAGATTGGCCAAAAACCAAACAGGCCTTCATCGAAAAATTACTTAGGGAAAATTAATAAAAAGGGGCATTGCTCCTATTGACTCAAACCGCTTTCGTTCTGTTTGTTCTAGTTCAATACTGCCTTTGGAATACGGTATAATGACCATGTCAAGTAAATGATCAAAGGTGGGCGCTAAATGATTTACGCAATATTATTATTTATACTTGCTGGAATTGGAGAGATTGGCGGAGGTTATCTTATTTGGCTGTGGCTAAGAGAAGGGAAGCCATTTTATTGGGGTGTTTTCGGTGGAATCGCCTTGGCGTTATACGGGGTTATTGCCACATTCCAAACATTCCCATCATTCGGCAGAGTATATGCTGCCTATGGAGGAGTGTTTATCGTTCTTTCTGTATTGTGGGGATGGGGCATAGATAAAAAAACACCCGATTTATACGATTGGGCTGGAGCGGCAATATGTTTAGCGGGCGTTTCAGTTATGCTATTTGCCCCCCGTCAATAAAAGCCAGCGTGTACTAAAAAATAAAAAAACAAGAGAGGGTCAGCACTCTCTCTTGTCTATAATTTTTAATATTTATTCAACTGTAACAGACTTCGCTAAGTTCCTTGGCTTATCAACATCGCAATCACGATGAAGTGCGGCGTAATAGGAAATTAGCTGTAATGGAATCACAGAGATAAGAGATGTTAATTGTTCATGTACTTCAGGGAGAACATAGGTGTCTTTAGGTGTTTCAAGACCCTTCATTGAAATAATACATACATTTGCTCCTCTGGCTGCCACTTCTTGCACGTTGCCTCGGAGATTAAGATTGACGCTTTCTTGTGTAGCAATGGCGAATACTGGTGTGCCATCTTCAATCAAAGCAATCGTTCCATGCTTTAACTCGCCTCCAGCAAAGCCTTCAGCCTGTATATAGGAAATTTCTTTTAATTTAAGAGCACCTTCAAGTCCAACATAAAAATCTAAACCGCGGCCAATAAAGAAGGCATTGCGGGTAACAGTTAAAAATTCATGGGCAATGGCTTCAAACGCTTCTTTTTCATCACAAAGAACTTCCATGGCATTTGCAGCAATCCCTAATTCCCGAACAAGGTCAATGTTAAGCTCCATATTGCGGCTTTTTGCTGTTACTTCAGCAAGAATAGCCAAGACCGCAAGCTGTGCAGTATAGGCCTTTGTGGAGGCAACCGCAATTTCAGGACCCGCATATAAAAGCAAGGTATGATCCGCTTCGCGTGATAAGGTTGATCCCGGCACATTGGTAAGTGTAATGGCCTTGTATCCCATTTTCTTCACTTTCACAAGAACAGCTCGGCTGTCTGCTGTTTCCCCGCTTTGTGAAATAAAAATAAACAGCGGTTTTTGTGAGAGCAGCGGCATATTGTAGCCAAATTCACTAGAGATATGAACCTCTACAGGGATTTTCGCCATTTTTTCAATAAATTGCTTGCCAACTAATCCCGCATGGTAAGAAGTACCGGCCGCAATGATATAAATGCGGTCTGCCTCATTCATTTCATTAATAATGTCTGAATCGATTGTCAGACTGCCGCGTTCATCCTGATAGTTCTGGATGATTTTACGGATAACCAATGGCTGTTCATCAATTTCTTTCAGCATATAATGAGGATAGGTTCCCTTTTCAATGTCACTGAGATCCAGCTCAGGTGTATATGGCTTGCGTGAAACGATTTCACCGTTCAGGCTTTGAATCGTCACCTTGCTTTGTGTAACAATAACCATTTCTTTATCCATTAACTCTACATATTGGTCTGTTACCTGCAGCATAGCCATAGCATCTGATGCAACAACATTAAAGGTATCGCCCAATCCAACTAGCAGCGGGCTTTTATTTTTTGCCACGTAAATCGTTTCCTGATCCTTCTCATCCAATAGGGCAAGTGCATAGGACCCCTTTAAAAGCTTAAGCGTTTTTCGGAACGCTTCGACAGTTGCCAATCCATCATTGGCAAATAGCTCGATTAACTGAACAATAACCTCTGTATCAGTCTCACTTTTAAATGGAGCTCCTTGCAAATACTCGCGCTTGAGGATATCAAAGTTCTCAATGACTCCGTTGTGAACAAGTGTAAATCGGCCAGATGAGCTCTGATGAGGATGTGCATTAGTAGTGCTTGGCACTCCATGGGTAGCCCATCTGGTATGGCCAATTCCGGCACTGGCGAATAAATCAGTGTCAACAATTGCTCTTAAATCGGCGATGCGGCCTTTCTCTTTAGAAACATGAACTCCTGATTCATTCATAAGTGCAAGCCCTGCTGAGTCATAGCCCCTATATTCAAGCTTTTCTAAGCCTCTTAGTAAAATTTCCTTTGAATCGCTATTTCCAATATATCCAACAATACCACACATACTTCTCTTCCTCCTAATAAAAGGGGCAAGAAGCCTTTGGGGCAGTCCTGCCCCTTATCTCTGTTCTATATCTGTATCTAAAACGCAAAAAGTCTAAAATCATTTTAGCTGGTCATTTTAGCTGCATCTCTTTATTTCTTTATTAGCATTCCCATCCCTTTGTGCATTAAGTTACCCTAATGTTTTAAAGATGGAATTACGGTCTGCTCTAACCGGGAGGTATCCGCCGAAACCTTCGATAAGCCTCCTCCTCGTCAACTAATCCGATATACGTTCAAGGATTAGTCCAGGCGCTTAAGTAATAAAAAGAAAAATCCTTCTGCGCTCCTTTCCTAAAAATATGCATTTCTAAAGTAAAACAGGATTATCATACAACAGGTAGAACACATTCGTCAATAAATATTACCGGGCGATGATATCCTTACAATAAAAGTATGCATAGAAGAACGCAATGGTTCCCCTATGCATAAAACTTGTCTACTATTCCTTTAGTCCCATTTCTTGTTCAACTACAGCTGCAATTTTTTCAACATACTCCGCACACAATTCTTCTGTTGGTGCTTCAGCCATAACTCTTACAAGGGGCTCCGTTCCTGAAGGGCGAACCAAAATTCGGCCATTCCCGTTCATTTCTGTTTCCACTTCGGAAATAATGGCGCTTACCTTCTCATTATCTGTTACGTGATGCTTGTCTGTCACACGGATATTAACAAGCTTTTGCGGATATTTCTTCATTTCCTTTGCAAGCTCTGACAAAGGCTTTTTTGTCATTTTCATAATATTAACAAGCTGCAAGCCTGTTAACAAGCCATCACCGGTTGTCACATAGTCAAGGAAGATGATATGGCCAGATTGCTCTCCGCCAAGATTATAGCCGCTTTTCTTCATTTCCTCTACCACATAGCGGTCCCCAACAGCTGTTTGAACACTTTCGATTCCATTTGCTTCAAGGACTTTATAAAATCCAAGATTGCTCATGACGGTTGAAACAACCGTATTATGCTTTAAACGCCCTTGTTCTTTTAAATATTTTCCGCAGATATACATGATTTGGTCGCCGTCCACGATTTCCCCATTTTCGTCTATCGCGATAAGACGGTCGCCATCCCCGTCAAATGCCAGCCCTACATCTGCACCTTTTTCTCTAACAAAGGAGGATAGGTTTTCAGGATGCGTCGAACCGACGCCATCATTGATATTTAATCCATTAGGCGAAGCTCCGATCATCGATGTATCTGCCTCTAAATCGGCAAATAAGTAGGAGGCTAATGAAGAAGTTGCACCATTTGCACAATCTAAAGCGATATGTAAACCAGAAAAGTCTTCGTCGACCGTCTGCTTCAAAAATTGCAAATACTTCTGCCCGCCTTCAAAATAATCATTCACTTGCCCAAGCGCAGCTCCAACTGGTCTTGGCAGCTCGTCTTTTTCAAGATCCATATAACTTTCAATTTCTAATTCCTGCTCATCAGAAAGTTTAAATCCATCTGGGCCAAAAAACTTGATGCCATTGTCAGCAACCGGATTGTGGGAAGCAGAAATCATTACACCAGCTTCTGCCCCTAAAGCCTTTGTTAAAAACGCCACTCCAGGTGTTGAAATCACACCTAAGCGCATAACTTCTGCTCCGATCGATAGAAGACCTGCAACAAGTGCCCCTTCAAGCATATGACCTGAAATACGAGTATCGCGTCCAATTAACACTTTCGGGCGGCTTTTATTTTTAGTAAGGACATATCCTCCGAATCGGCCTAATTTAAACGCCAGCTCCGGTGTCAGCTCACTATTTGCTACTCCGCGAACACCGTCAGTACCAAAATATTTTCCCATTTCATCGATCGCTCCTTCTTCTTATCTAAAAAGTAACAGTTACGCTTCTTTTTGTGAAATTGAGACTTTCGCTTTATCCGATGCTAGTTTCCAATTCACATCGGCAGGGCCTTTAACATTTATTTTGACCTCATGCTCGCCCTCAGCTAAATTTGCCAAATCAAGATATAGTTGAAAGTCGTTTGCTTTTAACTGATTAATCTTTTCACCTGTTCCGGAAACAGTTAAGCTTGCCCCATTTGCAGGTGACTGCAGCAAGGCTTCATATTGCTCGGATAACCCAGACAGCTGGATAGGAAGATGTGAAAATGTCCGATCCTCCACGGCTGTTTCTGCCGCAGTTTCCTCTGTTTCTTCCTTTGTCGCATTTATCGTGACATTCACTGTTTTCGGATTAACTTCTAATATTCCCTCTGAAATAATGACAGGCAATGTTTGTTCTATATCCCCATCTGCATCTATTTTGCTTAAATCTACTTCGACTCTGACACTGTCCACCTTATCTAAAACCGCCTGATTAGCAAATATCTTTGCCTCATTCACCTCAAGATTAATGGAATTAATCTTAACATTATTTGGCGGACTGCCTTTTTCAACGACCTTTATTGGCACGTTTTTGCTAAGACTCTTTACAGGGATAATCACATCGATGGTATCGTGATCAATCGCTACATCAAGTTTGTTCATATTTCTATCAAATACTAAAACCTGTGCTTGTCTTCTTACTGTGTCTTTGACAGACCCCTCCAAATTGACAGTAGCCTTCACATAGCTGATGCTATCAATCATATTCTTCGCGCCAGTGACCTTGACTTTGTCAGGTTCTGCTGTAGGTGCCTCTGAGATATAGCCTTCTTCCAGCAACGCTTTATTAAATTCAACATCAACAGAAAATTCCCTTGTTACTTTCTCCTGAATTTTCACGTTGACATTGGAAGGATTAATGGTGACCTTAAGCTTATCTGATATATTTCGAATTTTAATAGGAACTCTCTCTGTTCCTATTTCGGCATCTGACAAATCCACATAAACCTCAAAGTTTCTTTGCATTTTTGCCGGCTGAAGAACATTTTTAGGACCTTCAAGCGTGACCTCTACGGTTTCCGGAACACCTGTAACGAATAGATTTTCTGTGTCATAATAGCTTTTTACAGGTACATTGGAAATTACTTCTGTATCCTGCTCGCCAGGCACATTAATATTGGAAACATCCTTATCTGGATTATAGACTGAATCGAAAAGCAGCAAAGCTAGTACTAAAGCAATAATTTTCATAAACCACTTTGTATCAACGAGCTTATCTATAAACTTATCCATTTTTCTTTGCCCTCCAGTTCCAGCGGCCTGAAGAAACATTTTTGTGTTTGTTTTGCAAGTAAAGTTCTTTGGTCAGCAGTTCTTTAAACACATCTGGCTTTAGATCTCTATGCAATTCGCCATTTTTTGTCAAAGATACGCTGCCGGTCTCTTCAGAAACAACAACCGTAATGCTGTCGGTTACCTCGCTTATTCCTAACGCAGCTCTGTGTCGCGTACCCAGCTCCTTAGAGATAAACGGGCTTTCTGATAACGGTAAATAGCAAGCAGCAGCTGCTACCGTATTTTTCTGCAAAATAACAGCTCCGTCATGTAATGGTGTATTAGGTATAAAAATATTGATCAGAAGCTCTGATGAAACCTTCGATTGAAGCGGAATTCCCGTCTCAATGTAATCCCCCATCCCCGTTTCTCTTTCAATGGAAATAAGAGCCCCAATTCGGCGCTTTGCCATGTAATCTACGGCTTTGACGATGGAATCAATCACTTTGTCTTGTTCTTCAGCTTCATGATTTCCACTCCTTGAAAAGAAACGGCCGCGCCCTAATTGTTCCAATGCCCTTCTTAATTCAGGCTGGAAAATGATAGCGATCACAACGAATCCCCAAGTTAGTACCTGCTGCATCATCCATCCAAGTGTCTGCAAATGGAATTTATCACTGATGACTTTTACAAGGAGGATCACAAAAATCCCTTTCAGTAATTGTACAGCCTTAGTACCGCGAACAATGGCGATTAGTTTATAGATGACGTACCAGACAAGGAAAATGTCAACCGTGTTTGCCAATAATTTCAGTATCGAAAAGTCTGAAAAAAACGACATTATCCTTCCTCCAAATGTATATTCAAAACATTATCAAATTCTGCATTTGCACTATAGCTTTCATATTATATCATAAATGAGATTTCAATTTCCCAAACGAAGGTAAAAATAAAATGGACGAAAATCGAGCTTTTTAGCTAGTTTTCGTCCATTTTAGCTATTGTGCTGTCTTTGGTTCATTATCCCCAAATACATAGATGACATCTTTAGCCGTTTTTTTGATGTGGTACCACATCCAATCAAACAATGCATTGACCTCTTTGATTTCTCCGGTGACCTGGCCGGCGGAAGCTAAATATTGTTTACCATTGATAACTTCCCCATTGATAACGGTCACGTCTCCTTCGACCTGGCCTTCAATTTGAAGCTTGCCGTTCTTTACAACCACATCACCTTTGACAACTTCCCCTTCAGGAACAATCACTGTATCATTACGAACCAATAAATTGGGCTGTTTTGATACTGAAAACTGATGATCTTCTTCCCAGGTAGAAAAAAGGCTTCCCATCATTAGCACTAAAAATAATGAAGCTGCTGTAAACAATGGATGCTGTCTAATCCAACGCTGGAATCCTACTTTGCGCTTTTCTTTTGGCAGCTTTGCCATCACGCTAGCGGTAAAGTTCGATGGAGCTTGTATATGAGACGTACTCTGTACCAAGGCAATTGTTTTTCGCAGTTCATGAAAGTGTTCCAGACAATCTTTACAGCTTTGCAAGTGCTCTCTAAGGACTTTTTCTTCCTCGGCTGAGATCTCGTCGTCTAAATACTCATGCATATAAAGGACCATTTCTGCTGGACATTTCAAAGTTCTCACCCTCTTCATACTTAATCAAACCATCATAGGAGGATTTGCTTCAAGGTTATACGTATTGCAATTGTGTTCTTAATGCTTCTCTTCCCCGATGAATCCTTGTCTTAACCGTACCTAGAGGCAAATCCAGCAATTCGCTTATTTCGTTCAGCGAAAGCTCTTCTATATATTTTAAGACAATCACTGTACGGTATTTTTCCGGCAGTTTCGATATCTCTCTTTGAATTGCTTCCTGCAGTTCAAGACTTACCACGTCTTCCTCCGGGAGTCTCGTATCCGAAGCAATTTGAGAGTACATCGTTAATCCATCGGTTCCGGCAACCTCTGCATCCAAATAATAATCCGGTTTCTTTTTTCTTATGCGATCGATGCAAAGATTGGTTGCAATTCGATAAAGCCATGAAGAGAATTTTAAATTTATATTGAAGCTGCTGATATTAACATACGCTCTAATAAAAGCCTCTTGTGCAATATCCTCTGCCTCATGCCGATTGCCTAGCATCCTATAGCAAATCTGAAAAACCTTATCCTTATATATTTCGACTACTTCTGCATAGGCATCCTGGTCACCTTTTAATACTTGCTTAATCCTTTTCTTTACGATTGTTTCCAAATTTCATTACCTCCGCTCTAATGCGGCTAATCGATATTACGATCGATAGCGGAAAAGGTTTCACTCTTTGTGAAAAAATATTATAAATCTATATTAGCAAATTTTTACTAATTTGGATGACCATTTTCCCCTGAAGTTTAGATTAGTACTTTTTACACAGAACCTCTCAAACAAATAGAATACCATAAAAGCCAGACATAAAAAATAAGCAGGACTGAATGCCCTGACTTATTTTTAATCCTCTTAAATTATAGCAGTTTTTCCCCAAAAAGAGATCCCATCAATGCCACGGCAACAGTTGCCGTTTTATTCTTATCATCAAGAATCGGATTGACCTCAACAAATTCTGCCGAAGTAATTAATTGAGACTCTGCAAGCATTTCCATGGCCAAATGACTTTCCCGGTAGCTGATGCCTCCAATAACCGGCGTGCCTACGCCAGGAGCATCGTGAGGATCCAGACCATCAAGGTCTAATGATAAATGAACCCCGTCAGTCCGTTCCTTTAAATAGGCAATGGATTCTTCCATAACCTTTGTCATGCCTAATCGATCAATTTCATGCATCGTGTATACTTTAATGCCCTTTTCTTTAATAAGGCTTCTTTCTCCTTCATCCAGTGACCTTGCCCCAATGATAACAATATTTTCAGGCTTCACCTTTGGAGAGTAGCCCCCGACATTCGTTAATAATGGATGACCTAGTCCTAAACTTACAGCTAAAGGCATTCCATGTATGTTTCCTGTAGGGGATGTTTCAGCTGTATTCAAATCACCGTGTGCATCATACCAAATAACACCAAGATTTTTATAATGCTTTGATACGCCAGCCAGTGTTCCAATGGCAATACTGTGGTCACCGCCAAGAACTAATGGAAAAGTATTTGCTTCAATTGCTTTATCAACTGCTTCTGCAAGGCTTTGTGTTTTTTCAGCAATCAGATGCAAATTTCTTAGATTCGATTCTGGATCTACTTCCACTTCTGGTCTGCCAATGGCAATATCGCCTTGATCATGAACATCATCAAATAGTTTGCTCAAGCGTTCATTTATGCCCGCATAGCGTATCGCGCTAGGACCCATATCCACTCCCCGGCGCATCTGTCCTAAATCCATCGGCATGCCAATTATTGAAAGTTTTTTCATCCCAAACGTTCTCCCTTCGTCCTTTCAAACTAATATTATTTTAACCCTTTTATTAGAAATGACTCAACTTGACATTTATTTGTATATATATACGAAATGGGAAGAATGATGGGGATTGAGTCGAAATGAAGGACTTTCTTATCCTATTTTAAATAGTAAATGTCCTTCATTTTGGCTATGAAGTGAGGTTAGTCTTAAAAGTGGACACGTCAAAATGAGATTTATTATATAATACAATCATCATAAACAAGGACGTGTTCATTATGGGGAAACGCTTTGATCAAGAGTACAAAGAATATGTTTCAAAATTAGTTGTTGAGGAGGGCAGAAAGGCAGCCGATGTTGCACGTGAACTAGAAATCTCACCTAAGACTATTAGCCGTTGGGTTTCTGCATACAAGTTAAAAAGAAACGGCGGGAAAACGAACGAGAATTATATCACCCCTTCTGAACTTGAAAAACTTAAAATACAACATGATAAAGAATTAGAACTATT
>NZ_JBXAFB010000012.1:0-144143 GCF_058792595.1 Cytobacillus sp. MT66 | reverse complement strand
CTGTTTTAAAGCGCAATGTTGATTTTAACCGCTTAGTTGATTGGAGCGGAAGGCGCGTAGACTCCTGGGGGATCAGCATTGAAGTGAGACCCCGCAGGAGCGCAAGCGACGAGGAGGCTCGCAAAATGCCCCCCGGAAAGCGAAGCGCCTGGAGAGGAAATCAACGGCCAAATTTCAAAGAGCCAGAAATAAAAAAAGGGGGATCCAGAAAGTTAATCGAAACTTACTTTCTGGACAGCCCCTTATTGTTTGGCGGGCAGTTATAGTTTACATAAATGATGTAATAATGTTATTTTATTAACAGGATTTTCATACTTATCAAGAGAGAGGAAGGCAATCGATGATTATTACAGACGAAGCCCGTGATCTGTTAAAGCAGATCCTTGTGGATAAGAATTCAAGCGGCATCCGCGTTTATTTCGCCGGCTTTGGCTGAGGAGGGCCACAATTGGGGATGGCTCTGGATGAGCCAAACGAAAATGATAAAGTCCTTACTATTAACGAAATTCAGGTGGCGATTGATCCCCAAATTATCGCTGAAGCTGATGATCTAGTCGTTGAGTACGATGCAGGCAGAAATGCAATTGTACTAAGCGGAAATGAAAGTGAATGTCATTAAAAGGCTTGTTCCCAGCGGGGATTTTTAAACCGCTTGGGACAAGCTTTTTTTCATGAATAAATATCATGGGTTTTGGAAAAATACAGGCGAGGTGATCCAATGAAGAAAATAACACTTTTATTTGCGATATGCTTTTTGCTTGTTCATTCCATTCTGCCAGTGACTGCGTTGGCGGTAAATAATGAGAAAAAACAGGAAGTGGATTGTGCAAAGAAGCAGGATATAAGAAATAAGGAATATAACGAAGCAGTTATGGAAGATATTTTTTCAAGCTTTGGACATAAATATGATGAAATTATTGATCAAAGCATGTACGTGAATTTTATTGACCTTATGAAATATACTGTCCTTTCGGGCGAAAAAACTAACATGCTGGAAAGCTTGAAGGAGCTTATGGAAGGAAAATCTGTTGGTGAAAAAAGAATTTATTTTTTCCATGGCGACCCTAATACTGCTTATATTTTCTATAAGGACCTCGAAAACCAGAATATAGCTGTTCATATCGAGCGCAGCCAGGAGACCTGGGCAGTAAAAGATACACAGATAAAAAAGGGAAAGAAGATTCCGTTCATTCGGGAAAAATGTGAAGATGATTATTTTATGAAACGAATGTTTAATAATCTATATCAAAAACAAGAATAGTTAGTTCAATCACTTTATGCCTATACTAGAATTTTCCAGACCCATACGCCGCTAAACGGGCGCCTTCCGCTTTTTAGTGGATGGCGCTTTTTTTGAAGCGGCCGCCTCTGACCTCTGAAATATTCGCTACGGCTAGAAAAGCATTTGGGTCGAGCTCCTCGACTATAGACTTAAGTTTAGCTTCTTCTAAGCGTGTAATCACGCAGAAAATGACTTTTTTATCGTCCCCTGTAAAAGCACCTTCACCATTTAAATAGGTGACACCTCGTCCAAGTCTTGCCAACAGGGCTTCCCCAATATCTTGGTGACGTTCGCTGATAATCCAGACTGATTTGGATTCATCAAGTCCCTGAATAACGATATCTATCGTTTTATAGGCTATGAAGTATGCTAATACCGAATACATGGCTCTGTTCCATCCGAATACAAAACCAGCTGAGGTGAAAATAAAGACATTGAAGAACATGACGATTTCGCCAACTGAAAAAGGAAGTTTTTTATTTGCAATGATGGCCAGAATTTCTGTTCCATCCAAAGAACCGCCATATCGAATGACAATACCAACACCTGCTCCCAGAATCATCCCGCCGAAAACTGTAGCAAGGAGCGGATCAGATGTAAAGACAGGCACATCATGAAGAAGAGCTGTGGAAACAGAAAGAACAGTAATTCCCAGCAATGTGGAAAGAGCGAATGTTTTACCAATCAGTTTATATCCTATATAAAAAAAGGGGATATTTAATGTGAAGATAAAGGCACCAAGCTTAATTCCAGTCAGGTGCGACAAAATGATGGAAATTCCCGTAATTCCGCCGTCTAAAATTTTGTTTGGAACTAGAAACTCCTCAATTCCTACACCCATTAAGGTTGATCCGAAGGTTATAAAAAAAATAACCTTTATTATTTTTATTTTACTTAAACCCTTATGTACGGTCTGAATAGCTACTTGTTCTGTTGGTGTTTCGATCATATACTTCCCCCTCATAATTTAATTTATTAACTATTCTATTATATCACTTTTTTCTGTATTTTTTACAATACCTTAACAATCATACAAATTTTAGTAACATTGCTCAGTTAAATGCCATTGAATTAGATTTAACACAGCCAATTACATGAAAAATGATCTGAAAGTCTGAATAAATGATTAAATTGACTGCCTTTTTTCCCTTTGTTAGAATTATTAACATTATATAAGAATTATATTTTTCCTGTATATATCCAATAATATGGATTGGATGTCTCTACCAAGCTGCCGGAAATAGCTTGACTACAGGAGTGAGAATTTTGCCATATGGCAAATCCTTCTCCTGTGGAAAATATGGCAGCTTCGCATGATGCGGAGCTTTTTTTATTTTTACAAAAGGGGAAAATTCTATGGATAAATATTTTCAGTTCCAAGAAAGAGGAACGAATTTTAAACAAGAGACGATTGCTGGCTTAACCACTTTTCTGTCAATGGCATATATTTTAGTTGTTAATCCTATTATATTAAGCCAGGCAGGTATGGATAAAGGAGCAGTTTTTACTGCTACAGCATTTTCAGCTATTATAGGTTCATTGCTCATCGGAATCTTAGCCAACTATCCAATCGGGATTGCTCCAAGTATGGGGCTTAATTCATTTTTTACCTTTTCAGTTTGTATTGGAATGGGAATTCCCTGGGAAACGGCCTTAACAGGTGTATTTGTTTCTGGAATACTGTTTGTTATTTTAAGTTTATTAAAAATCCGTGAAAAAATAATCAATGTCATTCCAAAAGATTTAAAGCATGCCATTGGCGCCGGAATTGGCTTTTTCATTGCTTTTGTCGGGCTTAAAAATGCAGGCCTGATTGTTGCTAGTGAAGGGACGTATGTTGCCATCGGAAATCTTAAGTCTGCCGGAACAGGATTAGCTATTTTCGGGTTTATTATTACGATTATCATGCTTGTCAGGGGTGTGAAGGGGGCTATTTTCTACGGTATGGCCATATCCTCTGTAGCTGGGATGATCTTAGGTGTGATAGAACGCCCAGATAAAATTATCGGGGCCATTCCGAGTCTTAAGCCTACATTTGGTGAAGTATTTTTGCATCTTGATACCATTTTTACCCCGGAAATGATTGCTGTAATTTTTACCTTTTTATTCGTTGCCTTCTTTGATACAGCTGGTGCATTAATTGCCATCGCCAGCCAGGCAGGGATTATGAAAAATAATGAAATTCCAAACGCAGGCAGAGCACTTCTTGCTGATTCAGGAACGACCGTCATTGGATCTATTCTTGGAACGTCTACAACGGCATCAATGATTGAATCAACCGCAGGTATTGCAGCAGGGGGAAGAACGGGTTTTACATCCATTATCATTTCGGCCCTGTTTGCGATTGCTTTATTTTTCTCTCCGTTATTAAGTGTGATTACGGCTGAGGTGACCTCTCCCGCTTTGATTATTGTCGGAGCGTTAATGGCAATGGAGGTAAAGAACATTGATTGGGGAAAAATTGAAATTGCCATTCCAGCGTTCATTACGATTCTTATGATGCCGCTGACATACAGCATAGCAACAGGAATTGCTTTAGGGTTTATTTTATATCCGATTACGATGCTTGCTTTAGGCAAGACAAAGGAAATTCATCCAATCATGTACGGATTATGTATTGCATTTATTGCTTATTTTGCTTATCTTTCATAAACACAAAAGGCTGCCAATTGGGCAGCCTTTATCATTAATCTTTAATGTCTTCTTTGATCTTCTTCATTAATGTCTTCATTTCCTGATGCATTTTTTCTTTATTAACTCCAAGACCTTCCATTATTTCTTTAAAGCTTTTCCCATCCTGTTTCATCTGTACAATCTCACTAAGATCTTTACCACTTGCCTTTGCCATCGCAGCACCTGCTACAATAAATCTTAATGGAACCCCATTATTGACCCATCCGTTAATTTCTTCCTCTGTTTTACCAGTATATTCGGCTACTTCATCAATAACATCATCTTTGTGTTCCTGAAGGAATTTTTCCTTTTTCTCATGGCAGTCTTTTTTCATCTTTTCAAGATCAAGACCATAGTGCTGAGCTGTTTCTTCCCAAGAGCCTTTTTCTTTATAGGTTTTAAGAACTTCATCAATGTTTTTATCAGCATATTTGGCAATATGCGCAGCTTTTAGTATATCCTTTTTGGAATGGCCTTCCTTTAAGAGGCGGTCCATTTCATCCTGTTTAATAAAATCATGCTGGTACTCCTGGTCACCTTTTTGCTCTGTTCCTGTCTGATTTTGTGCGGCAGCATTAGGTGTATGAACTAGGGCGGTGCCAAGAAGCAGAAAACCTAATGCAAAAGTAATGAACCATTGCTTTCTCATTTCTTTTTAACTCTCCTTTTTTAGTTTAGAATAGGATTATAGGTTTAGCATGTCCAGAAACGATAAACAAATGTGGAAAAAATAGGTTTCTAATAAATCTTTTTATAAACATAAAAATAATTTGGATATCAGCCGATAAATGGGGAAGGTGTTTTTTTATGAGGATTCTAGTTGTAGAAGATAATGAAAGTGTTTGTTCAATGCTTGAAATGTTTTTTATGAAGGAAGGATATGAAGGAGTCTTTGTCCATAATGGCCAGGATGGCTTTGAACATTTTAATAAAGGGCACTGGGATTTAATTATTCTAGATTGGATGCTTCCGATCATGGATGGTGTGACACTTTGCCGAAAAATCAGGGAGCTTAGCCAAGTTCCGATTATTATGCTGACTGCCAAAGATAGTGACTCTGATCAGGTGCTTGGGCTCGAAATGGGAGCAGATGATTATGTGACAAAGCCTTTTAGCCCACTGGCATTAATGGCGCGGATTAAGGCAGTGACACGGCGTTTCCATTCAGATGCACCTGGAAAAGCAGAGGAAAATGTCATCACCAGCCAATATTTTAAAATTAATAAGGACTCCCGTGAGGTTTTCTTTAACGGAAAGCAGCTGACAAGTCTTACTCCAAAGGAATTTGATTTACTTTATTATTTTATTAAAAATCCAAAGCAGGTATTTACGCGCGAGCAGCTATTGGACAGGGTGTGGGGATACCAGTTTTATGGGGATGAACGGACAGTAGATGTCCATATTAAGCGGCTAAGAAAAAAGATAGGCACAGCTCAGCAGCCGTTCATTCAAACTGTTTGGGGCATTGGCTATAAGTTTGATGAAACGGTGACAGAGGATGAGAATTAAATTCTTTTATCAGCTGCTGATCAGCCAGATCAGCATTCTTATTCTAGCTTTTATGATTTTGAGTTTGTCCTTTAGTCAATTTGTTGAAAACTATATTTTTCAAAATAAGGTGGAGGAGCTTGAGGATTACGGGGAGCAGATACTGACAGATTTAACCGTCCGTTTCGAAGGAACAGAAGAGTTCTTGAGTGAATACAGCCAAATTCTTGATACTAGGCATATTCAGTATCTGCTCTTTAATTACGAGGGGAAGATTGTCTATCCAAAATTAAAAAGTGCGCCGCTGATTCAATTAACAGAAAAAGAATGGACAGCTATTTCCGCTGGGAAAAAAGTTTCTGTTAAGCATGATATTAAACGATTCGGCCAGGAGGTCTCACTTGTAGCGCTTCCGCTGATGCAAGGGGACAAGCTTGCCGGGGGAATCCTGCTTCTTGCTCCTATAACAGGCACCATGCAGATGATTAGCCAATTAAATCGGTTTTTGTTCTATACGATTGCTATCTCATTGACAGCTGCGCTATTTATCAGCTTTATATTTTCTAAAAGCATTGTAAAGCGAATTAAAGATATCCGGAATGCGACTTCGATGATCAGTGCGGGGAATTACGATGTTCATGTTCCAGACATCAATCAGGATGAAATTGGCCAGCTGGCAACAGATTTTAATAATATGGCGGCAAAATTAAAAAGATCCAGCGAAGAAATAGAGAGACTCGAAAATAGACGAAGGAAGTTTATTGCCGATGTTTCCCATGAAATGAGAACGCCATTAACCACCATCAGCGGAATGGCTGAAGGGATTAAGAATCAATTGATTCCAGAAGAAGGCATTGATAAAGCCATGGGCTTAATTGACCGGGAGGCAAAAAGACTGATCAGGCTTGTCAATGAAAATCTTGATTATGAGAAAATAAGATCTAATCAATTGAAGCTTAATAAAGAAGAGGTAAACTTGCATGAAGCGTTTGAGGTTGTAAAAGAGCAATTAATGCTGCAGGCAAAGCAAAAGAATAATGAAATCACCATCAGCTGTGATGAGGGACTGAAGGTTTTTGCTGACTATGACAGGCTGACCCAAATCTTGATTAATATCGTGAAAAACAGTAACCAATTCACAGAAAATGGGCATATTGCCTTAACAGGCCGAAAAGAAGATCATGAAATTGTTATTGATATCGAAGATACAGGGATAGGAATTGACCCTGAGGAAATTGAATCCATTTGGGATCGGTTTTACAAGGCTGATCTTTCAAGAACAGGGACAGCCTTCGGAGAATTCGGCATCGGTCTTTCTATTGTCAAACAGCTTGTTCAGCTGCATAAGGGAAAGATTGAGGTCAGCAGTCAAAAAGGAGAGGGGACGGAGTTTACCATTCGATTCCCGGAAAAGGAAGAATAAAAAAAATCGGCGAGAACTTCATTTCGCCGATTTTTTTTATTTTAGCCCCAATTAAACGACTTGAGTTTCTGTCAAGGGTATTGATTTTGAGGGCGTGTTGTCATTTTCATTCTCGGTTTGATTTTCAGGAACTTTTGTCACTTCCACATACTTGATATGATGTTCCTCCATATCAATAATCTTGAAGGAGTAGGGTCCAAATTGAATGGAATCCCCCTGTTTGGCTTCATAATTTTCTGTTAAGATCCATCCGCCGATCGTATCAACATCTTCATCATTGATATCAGTTCCTAAAAGGTCATTAACCTCACTGACAAGTATCTTTGAATCAAAAATATAATGTTCGTCACCGATTTTCCGTACTTCCGGAATCTCATCCATATCAAATTCATCGCGGATTTCTCCGACAATTTCTTCAATAATATCCTCAACCGTTACAAGACCGGATGTTCCGCCATATTCATCCATTAAGATAGCCATATGAATTCTTTCCTTTTGCATCTTAAGAAGAAGATCATGAATCGGAATCGTATCTATTACCCTAATAATTGGGCGGGTATAGGTTTCCAGCTTATTTGTTGTTAAGTCTCTGTTTTTGATAAGATCTGTCAGGACCTCTTTAATGTTGACTAAGCCAATGATATGATCCTTATCTCCATCAATAATCGGATAACGGGTGAACTTTTCTTCATAAACTGTCTGCAAAAAGCCTTCAACGGTGTCGTCTTTTGAAAATGAAACAATTTCTGTTCTTGGCACCATGATTTCTTTGGCAATTCGGTCATCAAAATCAAAAATTTTATTTACATACTTAAACTCTGATTGGTTGATTTCGCCACTTTCATAGCTTTCAGATAAAATAATTCGAAGTTCTTCTTCAGAATGAGCGAGTTCGTGTTCAGAGACAGGCTTTAGGCCAAAAAGTCTGGAAATTAGTCGAGCAGACCCGTTTAAAGCCCATATAAATGGGTACATTACCTTGTAGAACATAATTAACGGTCGGGCAGTCAACAGGGTTACTTTTTCCGCTTTTTGAATCGCAAGTGTTTTTGGCGCCAATTCTCCTACAACTACGTGCAGGAAGGTTATAAGGGCAAAGGCAATCCCAACAGAAAGTATATGGCCAGCAGACAATGGAATGTTCAATTTGTCAAGGACAGGTTTTAGCATGTGGGCGATAGTCGGTTCCCCGAGCCACCCAATTCCAAGAGCCGTAATTGTAATACCTAACTGACAGGCAGATAAATATTCATCCAGATTACTGATTACTTTCTTTGCTGCAAGTGCACTTTTATTTCCCTCTTCAACCAACTGATCAATTCTTGAACCTCTTATCTTCACAATGGCAAATTCTGAAGTCACAAAAAATGCCGTCAAAGCAATTAAAATGGCTATAATAACCAAGTTAAATATGTCCAAATAAGTTTCCTTAGCCTGCGCTTTGCAGGAAAGGAGTCACCTCCTGATAAAGTGAAAAATTGTACTAAACTATAATTCTAGCGTACTCTTAATCTTTTCTTTTGAATAGCATTCCTATATTTCGAACAGTAATCAATGGTTCGTTTTGATACATATGCAATAGATGCTATCACATTAATTTGACAAACTGCCCCATCTGATCACCCCAATTTTCTTTTGATAAAAATTTGTTTTATTATAATTATATGTTAGATAAAACCGTTCAGTCAAACGTAATACTTTACAATAAATAGGTTACTTTAATTTATTAGGAAAAAAGGGGAAATATGAGTTTGAATTTTCAGATAAAGTAATAAAAGCTGAGCCAATTGGATCAGATGCTTTTGTAAGCTATTGATCCAAATTTGCATCAGCTTCTTTTTTTGTTTTTTTTACCTCGATGTATTGAATATGGTGGCCGTCAATTTCTTTAATAATGAACTGATAGCCATCAAAGGTGACGAAATCGCCCTTTTCCAGATCGAACTTCTGCGTAAGGACCCAGCCTCCGATTGTATCTACTTCATCCTCATCAATTTCGGTTCCAAGTAAATCATTTGTATCTTCAATAAGGAGTTTGGCATCCAAAATATAATGGTCAGGTTCGATTTTTTGTACGAATGGGAGCTCATCGGCATCGAATTCGTCACGAATTTCACCGACGATTTCCTCGAGTATATCTTCAGCAGTTACTAATCCTGCCGTTCCGCCATATTCATCAAACAATATGGCCATATGTGATCGTTCCTTCTGCATTTTTACGAGAAGATCATGAATTGGCACGGTTTCAATCACACGAATAACTGGTTTTATATACTGGGTGACCGGATTTTTCTCTTCACATTGTTTTCGTATGCAATCAGTGAGAATTTCCTTAACATTGATAATTCCAAGGACATTGTCCTTGTCACCATCCATGATAACAGGATATCTCGTGTATCTTTCATTTAAAACGATTTCCAGCACCTCAGAGAGCGTTGCCCCCTCATCAAGGCAGACGATCTCTGTTCGGGGAACCATAATTTCTTTGGCAATTCGGTTATCGAATTCAAAAATATTATTGACGTATTTGTATTCGGATTGATTTATTTCGCCGCTTTTTAAGCTTTCCGAAAGAATGATGCGCAATTCTTCCTCTGAATGGGCTATTTCAAGCTCAGACACTGGTTTTAATCCAAACAGACTCGTAACAAATCTTGCCGAATGATTTAGGATCCAGATAAAAGGAAACATGACCTTGTAAAACCAAGTTAGCGGCTGGGCAAAGGCAAGCGTGATGTCCTCTGCCTTATGAATGGCAAATGTTTTGGGTGAAAGCTCACCAATAACCACATGTAAAAAGGTAATTACGGAAAAGGCTATGATAAAGGAAAGAATACTGGATACAGACGCCTGTAAAGCGAACTTTTCGAATATAGGCTTAAGCAGCCTTTCCACCGTTGGTTCTCCTAGCCAGCCTATACCTAAAGCTGTAATCGTGATGCCCAGCTGGCATGCTGATAAGGACTCATCAAGATTGGAAATTACTTTTTTAGCGGCGATTGCCTTGTTATTGCCTTCAGCTATCAGCTGATCTATGCGAGAAGAACGGACCTTGACAATCGCAAATTCCGATGCAACAAAAAACGCAGTTAAGGCAATTAGAAGGACTAGAAGAAAAATATTAAGAACCATACATATCCTCACAAAAAAATGTAAGGAGTTTCACCTCCTTACATTTTATTGTACCCGCATCAAATATTTTTACGCTTTCCACTCATGCTTTAGCATGCCATACACTGCTAAATCATGATGATGATCGTAAAGAAACTCACCATCGCGGATAATTCCCTCCTGGACAAATCCAAGACGTTCTGGGATATTTCTGCTCTTTTTGTTTCCGACTCCGCAGCGGATTTCAACGCGGTTTAAGCCAAGCTCAAAAAAAGCGTAATTGGTTAAAGCGCGAACGGTTTTGGACATAATCCCTTTTCCTTCAAATCCCTTCGCTAAATAGTAGCCAAGGCTTGTCTTTCCATTTGACCAATCAAACTCGTGAAAACCAACGCAGCCGCAGAGCTCACCTTTATAGCGGATCCCGGCATTAAACCCATTATCTTCAGCAAATTGCTTTAGCCAAATCGAAATAACAGAGTAATATTGCTCATAACTTACCATACTGTCTACCCATGGAAGCCATTCTCTTAGGTGGCTTCGGTTGCTATCCACTAAATAAAAAAGTTCTTTGGCGTGGCGCTTCTGGAATAGCTGCAGTTCGATATCTTGGTCAACTTTTAAAACAAACATAAAAAATACGCCCCTTTATTCTGAAATTGGCAGGGTAATGCTAAATACGGTCAAGTCTGTACGAGATTCACAGGATAGACTTCCTTTATGCTTTTCAATAATTTCTTTACAAACAAATAATCCAAGACCTGTCCCGAGTGATTTTGTTGTCACAAAAGGCTCAAAAATTGATTTAACTAGATGCTCTGGTATCTTTGGACCGTTATTGGAAATTTCCAGCGTAACGTGTGATTGGTTATGATGGTGACTGGTTATTTTGATTTGTGGCTCTTTAGAGGTGCGGGCCTGTAAAACATCTATCGCATTAAAGATGATATTGATAAGAACTTGCCTTATTTCATCAGCATAGCCATATAGCTGAACTTCTTCCTTTAGTGATTTAATAATTTTTACGTTGCTGTCTAATATACTCGGATAGAGGAAAGCCAGCACTTCATCAAGTATATCATTTAGTGAAAAATGAATTTTTTCTTTACCGATTAGCTCCTTTTTGGATAGTAAAAGGAACTGCGAAATACGAAAATTCAGCTGTTCAAGCTCAATAGAAATGATATCCAGATATTTCATTGCGGGATGTTCAGATTTTAGTAATTGGATAAAACCCTGTATAGATGTCAGCGGATTTCGAAACTCATGGATAAAACTTGAGGTCATTTGCCCAAGCAGTGTTAGACGATCCTTATGGCTTGTGTCGATGAACTTTGTTTTTTCTTCGATAATTTGGTTTTTAGCATCACTGTAGTAGGAAACTGAGTAATAAAGAAATTGGTCAAAGCAATGCTGAATTTGATCATTATATTTATATCGTTCGGCTTCATCCAAGTCCATTTGCATCAGGCATTTTTGAAAAAGCGAGCGTATGAGATTGACGTTATAGACAAATTGGCCAATGTTAATTCCTGCCTTAACCCTTTGATCGGCGATTGAGATAGAGAAATTGCGGATAATGCCTTCCAATTCTTCGCGGCTTTTTTGCAGGCTTTGAATAAGCAGGAAAAACATGACCTCTCCATTTTCTTTCATTCTATCTTTGTATGGATCATCTAAAGAGACTACAATATGCTTTTGCCACTCATTCAATATATGGTCCTTTTCATCCTGAAAAAAATCAACAACACCCTTAAAAGTCTTTGTTACCATTTTTCTCTCCAATCCTTAATAACTAATATTAGTTAGCAAATTCTTTTCACAGTTATATAAAGTTCTACTTCTTTTGCAAATTTCCTTTGTCGAAAAAAGCGAATTTTGTAACAAGAGGATAGTTTTTTGTAATATTAGGTTTTGCAGTGATAAAAGAACTATAAATTTGATGCTCCACCAAAATCCCAGCCAAAGAAAATCTTGGATGTGATAAATTTCACTGTTAATTAAAAAATAACGGGTTTATAATAAAGATAATCATTCTCAATTATAAACAAAAAGAGGAATTTGGTGATAAACCATGCTTGGCAATCTAAAAAAAGGTGAAAAAGGTAAGATCCTTAATATTTCTGGGATCGATCAATTGGTCCGCAGAAGGCTGCTTGATATGGGAATAACTGAAGGTACAGAGGTTTGTATGAAATGCCTTATGCCCTTTGGCGGTCCTGTAATGATCGAAACTTGCGGCCAATGTGTGGCAATACGAAGAAAAGAAGCAGTCCAAATAGAAGTGGAGAGATTGTAATGGATATTGCTCTTATTGGAAACCCCAATACAGGGAAAACTTCACTTTTTAATAATTTAACAGGTTCATATGAATATGTTGGCAACTGGAGCGGGGTAACCGTTGAAAAGAAAATAGGCAAGTTCAAGAATAATCGGGCCATTTTAATTGACTTGCCTGGAATATACTCATTAAACCCCTTATCAAAAGATGAAGGGGTAGTTACGCAATTTTTGCTGACTGAACCAGTAGATAAGATGTTAAATATTTTAGATGCATCTCAATTAGAGAGAAATCTTCATCTAACTATCCAGCTTCTAGAATATGGAAAACCAGCTATTATCGGTTTGAATATGATGGATGTTGCTTTAAAAAGAGGGATTAAAGTAGATCCCGAAAAACTTGCCAAGATACTAGGTATACCAGTAGCACCGGTAGTTGCACGGACAGGCAAGGGCTGTAAAAATTTAGAGGAAGTTGTCACAAATGGAGCGGCCCCTTTGCCAAATGATAAGCTTGTGGATTATGGACAGGAAATTAATGAGGCTGTTAAAGAGCTTTCTGACCTTCTTGGGGAAAAAGCAAAACATTCTGTTCGCTGGCTTGCTTTGCAGTTGTTTGAAGGGAACCAGTACGTCAAAAGGTATCTTGCGGGTTTACTAGGGGCGGATGCGCTGGATTCTTTTATCCACTCCGTTAAAAGTATCATTTTAAACAAATACAATCTGCCGCTGGATCAATATATTTTTCGACAGCGGAAAGAAATGATTGAAAAAATTGTTTTAGATGCAGCGCAAAGAAGTGGCCAGGCGAAAGTTCCATTAACTGAAAAAGTTGATGCTATAGTAACAAACAAATTTTTAGGTCTTCCTATTTTCTTTTTACTTATGTATCTGATGTTTATGCTCACATTTGACTGGCTCGGTTTTCCATTATCAGATTTGCTTGATGGGTTCATCACCGGGACATTGGCCAATGGTGTTGACAGCTTATTGACGGCTGCTGGGGCTTCAGCGTTTATCCATTCCCTTATTCTTGACGGAATTATTGGAGGCGTCGGGGGAGTTCTTGTTTTTGTACCGCAAATATTTATTCTGTTCTTTTTCATTTCTCTTTTAGAGGACTCTGGTTATATGGCACGTGTAGCCCTTGTAATGGATCGATTAATGGAATCCGTTGGACTGAACGGTAAGGCATTTATCCCAATGATTATCGGGTTTGGATGCAATGTTCCCGGGATTATGGCTGCCAGAACAATAGAAACACCGAAAGAGAGATTGTTAACAATATTGCTGACACCATTAATGTCATGTTCTGCACGTTTGCCTGTATACGCCTTATTTGTCGGGGCTTTTTTTGCAGGTTCTAAGGCATTTGTTGTTCTTTCTATCTATATATTAGGCATTGCAGTTGCCCTTATTTTGGCGAAGGTATTTTCTTCTACGGTTTTAAAAGGAGAAACATCGTTATTTGTCATTGAACTGCCTCCATACCGCTTGCCGCAATTTCGCGCATTATCAAGAAGTACATGGGATAAAGGCAAGGGCTTTATTAAAAAGGCAGGCACATTTATTTTTGCAGGTTCAGTCTTTATTTGGCTGCTGTCCTATACAGGACCTGATGGAGTAAATGTCAATATGGATAATAGCTTTTTGGCTTACATCGGCGGGTTTCTAGCTCCGCTATTTAAACCGCTTGGTTTTGATACGTGGCAGGCAGGGGCTTCATTAATTACCGGATTTTTAGCAAAAGAGGCTATTATTTCAACCATGAACATCATTTATTTTGTACCGGATGAAGCGAACCTTCAGGGGCTTTTGGCAAATTACTATACACCTTTATCCGCCTATAGCTTTATGGTTTTTATTCTTTTGTATATACCTTGTCTGGCCACAACAGCAACGATTTATAAAGAAACACGTTCAAAAAAATGGACAGTTTTTTCTATTGGTTATGCATTAGCGATTGCATATGTGCTGGCGTTGGTTATTTATCAAGGGGGAAGGCTCATTGGATTCCATTAAAGGAAGTGAATGAACATGGCAGTCAATATAATAGTTGGTGTTCTTATTTTCGGCTATGCCAGCTGGGCATTGTTCAAGTTTATTAATAAGTCAAAACAAGGGAAATGTGCAAGCTGTGCAATTAAGGATTCATGTACGACTTCTTGCAGTCCGCTTGCAGCTAAACATCCTGATACAAAAGAACGATAATGTTCACGAAAATTTCATTTTCTTGTCACGAAATATTGACGGATATCACATCAAACATATAGGGTCCCATGATATTTTAGAAATGTCTTAAATAAAAATGGGGAGGGGCCCAGATGGAGCAATTTTCAATCACATTAACAATTGCAAGTATTATGGTACTTGGGTATTTTATAAGCTATCCAATCATTAAACGTTAAGCTGTCTTCTTTAGAAGGCAGTTTTTTTTGTTTCAGTTAAGTGTAAGGGATTAATTGAACTTACAATTTTATACAAATAAAAAAGAAAAATTAGGGAATAGAATATTAATGTAGTACTGCATACTAGGAGGGTATAAAAAATGACTGAATATCGGACAGAAAGAGATACGCTTGGAGAGGTTCAGGTTCCTGTGGATAAATATTGGGGGGCCCAGACACAGCGGAGCAAAAATAATTTTAAAATCGGATCGGAAAAAATACCGATGGAGTTAATTTATGCTTTTGCCAAATTGAAGCGCGCTGCGGCGATCGCTAATCAAAAGCTTGGAAAGTTACCTGAAATGAAAATGGCTGCGATCGTTCAGGCCAGTTCTGAGATTCTCGAAGGCAAGTTTGACGAGCATTTTCCATTGGTGGTCTGGCAGACAGGAAGCGGTACGCAGACCAATATGAATCTTAATGAAGTAATCTCGCGCAGGGCAAATGAAATCCTGCAGGGCAATGGGGATTCGGCATTAAAGGTTCATCCGAATGATGATGTGAACATGTCGCAGAGTTCCAACGATACTTTTCCTACAGCTATGCATGTTGCCGCTTTCAATGGGGTAACTGAAAAACTTCTTCCCTCACTTAGAAAGTTAAAAGAAGTAATTAAGGAAAAAGAAGAGAAGTTCAAGCATATTGTGAAAATTGGCAGAACCCATTTACAGGATGCAACACCATTAACGCTTGGACAGGAAATTAGCGGCTGGCGGGCTATGCTCGATAAGGATGAGCGCATGATTACTGAGGCCTCTAGCTATCTGCTTGATCTTGCCATTGGGGGAACAGCGGTTGGAACAGGGATTAATGCACATCCATCATTTGGAAGCGAAGTGGCTAAGGAGATTTCAAATCATACTGGACACTCCTTCCGCTCATCCGAAAATAAGTTTCAGGGGCTTACAAGCCATGATGAAATCGTCCATGCTCACGGAGCGATGAAAGCATTGGCCGCAGATTTAATGAAAATAGCCAATGATGTTAGATGGCTGGCAAGCGGGCCTAGAAGCGGAATCGGCGAGCTTTCAATTCCGGCAAATGAACCGGGAAGCTCCATAATGCCAGGGAAAGTGAACCCAACGCAAAGCGAAGCCCTTACAATGATTGCGTGTCAGGTATTCGGAAATGACGCTGCCATTGGATTTGCCGCAAGTCAGGGAAACTTCGAATTAAATGTGTTTAAGCCAGTCATCATCTATAACTTTATTCAAAGTGTTAACCTGCTAGCCGATGGGATGAACTCCTTTAATGAGAAATGTATGGCTGGTTTGGAGGCAAATGAAGAAGTGATTAACGAACACGTTAACAGGTCATTAATGCTTGTAACAGCGTTAAACCCGCATATAGGCTATGAAAAAGCAGCAGAAATTGCCAAGCTGGCGTTTAAAGAAGGTAGTACATTAAAAGAAGCAGCCCTCAAAACCGGCTACATCACCAGCGACCAATACGACCAATGGGTAGATCCAAACAAAATGATTTAGCACGTTAAAGTACTGGGGGCCTGACCCCCGCTGCGTTAACGCTTTAAACTGTTGGGGGTCAGGCCCCCGTTGCGTTAATGAATGAAAGGGGGACCCCCGTGCAGGGGCCCCCGAGCCATTTAGTATTTAATTGTTTTTAAAGTAAATCTTATTGGTTTTGGAATCCGCCAGCAAGCTGTTGTTGTGCTGTGCGTACTAAACGCTTTGTGATTTCTCCGCCAACAGATCCGTTAGCACGAGAGGTAGTGTCTGCACCTAGGTTTACACCGAATTCACCGGCAATTTCCATTTTCATTGCATCAATTGCTTGCTGTGCTCCACCTACTAATAACTGGTTTGAGGAATTGCTTCTGTTTGAACTGTTCTGGTTGTTCATAAATTTTCATCTCCTCATAAATTTTTTTTTGGTTGGGTTAGCCGGAATTGCACCGGTACAAGAGTTATCTTGTTACCACTAATGGTATAACCCATCGGTTGTTTGAAGTGGAATGTTTGTTGTTGCTGTATTTAAATTCTATTATGTTGATTTTTTGATAAAGTATTCAAGTGTAGTGGCTGGGAATTGTTTCCTTATTATCGAACTTACATAACAAAAGATAGTTAACCAAACGATATAACTAGATAAAGGGAATATCATTTTCGTCTGAATGGAGATGTAACGATGAATATTTGTCCAGTTTGCAATGGGTTTAGCGACATACAGTCTGATTGTTCTAAATGCGGACAGCCCTTGCACGATGAAGGCCGGGTGATGGACTTTTACGATGACTATAGTGCATATATGCCGATTGATATGATGAAAATGGAGGATGGCTTTCCTTCAGACTTCAAAAACAAGGAATGCCCCCATCTCCTTAAGTGCTCCATTTGCGGCCATGATGAAATCATCTTTATCAAAGAATGAAAAAAAGACACTTATCCTGTGCAAGCAGGCTTAAGTGTCTTTTTTTATGGTGACAGCTATTCATAGTGATCTATTGATTATTCCATTCCTTTTGGGGGACTTTCTTCAACAAGATCTCTAGCTTCTTCAATATTGGTTGTATCCTCGCGCATATGAACGGAACCGCCGGACATTCCCTCATTAATCATTCGGTCAACGTCTAAATATACCTGATCTTTTCCCTCATACAGCAGATCTTCCTTAAAATTAGCCTTTTTGTTTTCAGACATGCATACCCCTCCTTTTTCTCTTATGTTTCCAAAGAGAGGGATAAATCATTCCCATGCAAATGGGATTAGTGGTCATAGACATGGAAGAGCATCAATTCATGAATTTGCTCAATCAGCTTAATCTCATCATCCCCATTTGGCACAGCAGACAGCCACTCAATATTACCGTTTGAATGATAAATTCCTTTATATTGCTGATTTTTAAAATAAAATGAAAACTTCCAGCCTGGCAATTGTTTGTTTTCATACAATGGTTTGTATTGGAAATGTGTTAGCATATCTATGCCTCCTTTTTTCTATTCTACCTTGTCATGTGCTGAAATTCGATGATATTTTTATCAAATTTTAACTCGTGTATGAAAACGTGTTCCAGGGAAAAAGAAGAAGGTACCACGTTAAAGGAGGAAGGATAAACATGAGAAGAGGTTTGGCATTAACAACCTTGGCATTAGGTGCTGCCTATATGCTTAGAAATGACAAGTCACGTCAAAAGCTGAAAGATCAGTTTCTTGCCTTAGGAGAGTCGTCAAGGAGGCGCCGCTAATCGCCCGCGACAATAAAAGGCGTCAATAAAAGGCTGTCATTGGGACAGCCTTTTAAATCCTGTCATATCGAAAAAGAGTGAGGTTAAATTTTGGAGGCGCTTCTTTTCAATCTCTTCTTCATCAAAGCGCATGGGCTTCGAATTAATTTCATAAATAACATACTCACCAGACGAGGAAAGACCTGCATCAATGGAGAATTCTCCAAAGAAACCTTTTTCCTTTAATAAGATTTGGCCGATGCGCTCGGCAATCATCTTGAAAAATTGATCATGTGCATCTGTTTGCAGAAGTTCATAGGGCAGAAGTGTTCCGCCATTGGGGAGATGCGTGGTAATTTCCTGTTTTTTCGCTTGTCTAATACCTGCACCCGTTACCAGGTATCCGTTCTTTGAATAGTGGACAAGTATGCGGAAATCAAAGCGGTTTCCTTTATAAAGAGCGGGGGCAATGGATTTTTGTACAATATATTCTTTTTCCGTGAAAATATTTTCCCATTCCTGCCAAAAAGAGTGGAAACCTGTGAAGGTAAAATTCTCATCGATTCCATCTAGCCTGATCGTTCCCGGTTCTTCAAGGATCAGCTTATAAATTCCTTTTCCTTTTGCCCCGTGAACGGGTTTTAAATAAGTTTGGCTATGTTTTTGAAGAAACTCATACAGTATATTCTGCTCCACAACTGGTATGGTTTCTGGGATAAAAGGCTGTAACAATGGATCAGCAGCCAAGAGCTGATAGATATCGAATTTATCTAAAAACCCTTCATTAAAAAAAGGAACTTTTTTGTCTTGAAAGTAATGAAATGCCTCAAAAAAAGCTTGAGTTTTTTCTAATTTCCGAAAAGGTATCCGATTAAAGACTAAATGTGGGAGGGGACAAAGTGCAGAAAACCATCGATTGTCCTTTGGAGAAAAAATATAGCCCTCGATAGCATTTTTTTTTAAATCCTGTGGAGTAAAAACGACGGATAACCCGCCGTTTTTAACTATCTCCTTTTGCAGCTCCTTAAATAACAGTCCATTGCCAATGACTGCACCGTCTTCACGTCTGCCAGCCAGAATTCCAATAAGCGGACCTGCTCCTGTTTTATTCTGCTGCACATGAAAACAGAGTAATTTATTTTTGTTTGCTGAAGCTTTTTTAAGCAATGCCTCACTGCTGCCGAAGAATACACCGCGATCATCGGCTAACCATTGTTTACAACTTGAGTCATAATAAATATTCATAGGAAGAGTTCCTCAGGTTTTGTTATTACTCTCTCTGTCAAGAAAACCGAAAAGGCGAGCGAAAATTTCCTTGTAAGAAGGTCAAATTCCTTCATCTTTGGATGTTTAAAAATAGACCGGCCAGGCTTTGAATTCGCTTCAAACAGCCAGACCTTGCCTCTGCGGTCAAGTCCAAGGTCAAACCCAATTTCTCCAATAATGCCCTCCATGTTTTGATCCAAAGCCTCGCTAAGTTCTAATGCCGCTGAGGTGAGAGCGTGAACTGCCTGTGTTTGATCATCAGCAACAGGGAAAATTTCTTCGATTGTTTTTATTGCGCCGCCATTATTAATGTGAGTGGTCACACTCCCAGGACCTGCAACCTTTGCAGCCATTGCTGTAACGACCCACTTACCTGCATCATTTTTATTCGTATGAACGCGAAAATCAACTGTACGCTGATCGTACCGGTGCAGATGTATCCCCTGCTGAACGATCATTCTTGAAAGATTTCTTCCATTGAAAACATGCTTCATCAAGGCTTCAAGGCTTTTATATCTCGTCAGTTTGTTATGCCCAGCGGTACTGCGGTAGCGGCAATAATAGTATTCATCTGTCTTGTCATAAATAATTTGGTGAATGCCTAAGCCGAGACTTCCATGGATCGGCTTTATAAAAACGTGGCCGTAATCAGAAAGCATTCTCTCGATTTCGGAAAAGGAAACAAATGAATGCGTTTCAGGAAGATATTTTTCAGCTTCATCGTTCTGGAGCAATCTTTCATACACATCTAATTTATTGAAAAATCCTGGATTATACCAAGGAATTAAATAATCTGCCTGAAGGCGCTCCTTTGCTGTTTTAAGGACGGATTGTCTCTCGCTCTTCCTGTTTGGCAGCCTGTCATAGATCACGTTTGGAAAAGGAATCTCGACACTTTTCCATCCATTATCCTGATAAAAAAGGCCATTAATGGTCCCTTTCTCCCAGTTAATATGCTGTTGGCCAAACACAAATGAAAGGGTGCCGACAGATTTGCTAACAGAAAGAAGTTTGCCAAAAAACAAGCTTCTTTCGCCAATGGGTCTAATATGAAAGGGGGTAAAGCCCGACGTGAATATACCAACCAGTGGTCCGAGATACAAGGTATCATGATCAGAAAAAAGGTGCAGAGGACCTTTTATATCAGGGAATTTTAGCGTCTGAGCGAGATCACTGCTCAAGCTGATAATGTTTTTTCCAGAAGGCTGCAAATGAATGTCGGCTTCAGAAGAATGATTTCCGAATGCAATCTTTTTCAGGCTAGCTTTTTCCTGAAGTTCTTCAGGAATAAAAACGAGATTGCTTTTGTCATGAAGAATTTCTACTGGATAATGCCTTCTCATTTAAAAAGCCCCTTTCCTTGGCTAAAGTTTTTCCGTATAGCAGCGGAGCACTGTATAGTTTTTCGCTGAGTTCCGGATTGATGGAAAGCGCCACTTTTCTTCCGGGTTTTGAATTGATATCAAGGATCCATATTGCCTGGTCTTTGCAGATCCCTATATCTACACCTATTTCAAAGAGTGGAGGGAATTCTTTTTCTAAAATAACAGGCAAGCTTGTTAATATATCTTGCAGTTCACTTTCAATATACTCTTTTTCAGATGCAGGAAGACCTTTCATCCCTTCCTCAAAACTTGTAATAGTGCCGCCTGCATTTACATTAGATATAATGCCATTCTTTTTTCCAACCCGGATTCCCTTGGCGATTTCCTCCCAGCAGCCATTTTCGTTTTTTTGCAATAGGACTCGGATATCAAACGGTTTCTTCTTTTTATTTTTGAGGTTTTTATATGGCTGAACAAGATAGTTTTTATCTTTAATCAGCTGATTCACCCATGTGATGGCTTTATCATAATGGGGGAAAGTTTTCTCTATAAGATGTCCTTGCTTTTGGGTGCTGACAAAAACTTCCTTGCCTGTTTTCTCTAAGTAGTAGATTCCCCGTCCTTGTGAACCGTTTAATGGTTTGATGACAGCCGGGGAGTCTTCATTGAGGTGCTGGATTAGGCCTTTTCCTGAAGTAATGGGCTTTGATGGAAGCAGGTATGGTGACAATCTGGAGCTTTTGAGCGCGTCGTATAAGTCTAATTTGTTCGGCAGACCATATCCAAGGAATAGAAGGTCTTCTCGTGTTCTAAGCCATTTAACAATGGCTTTGCACTGACTTGAATGTGTATCCTCACCATAAAAACATCGATCATATAGAATGGCGGGCAAAAGAAATTCAGCAGACTCCCATTTATCGGTTTGAGAATTGAAGCGCTCACCCTGGACCTTTTGGCTAACAGGATTAAACTGTGATGGAATAAATTTAAAGCATTCCATGCCAAAATGTTTGGCTCGTTTGGCGATTTCGTAAAAATAAGTTTTTTCCCCTTGCATGCGCATGGTCATGATTCCAAAAGACAGCATTATTGATTCCCCCCGCTAAAAGTTAAAAAGATAACGTATTCAAGCAATGCCTTTGCCGAAGGGCGGATTTTACTGGTTTCTTCTTCAAAATTTTTTGACGGCTTTGAATTTACTTCAATGATCCATGGCTTTCCATTTTCATCTAAACCAATGTCAATGCCCAATTCTCCGACCAGACCATCAGATTTTTGGCTAATAATAGAGGCGATTTCAATGGCCAGCTCCTTCATAAGGGAAAGCTGCTGCATGGCGTTTTCCCGGTTTGACAAAGAGGTGAGCACCCTTAACGGCTTGATCATTTGACCGCCTCTTGCAATATTTGCTACAAACTGATCATTGGCAGATACCCGTGCGACCCCTGAGGTGGCTTTCCAGGAATTATGTGAATTGCGCTGGCATAGAATGCGAAAATCGAGCTGATTGTTTTTGTATTTTATAAGAGGAATGCCCTGCTGAACTAAGTAAGTCCGTTTTTTTAAGAAAGGCTGAAGCCATTGGAAAAAGGGCTGAAACCCAGAAAATTCAATTCCTCTTTCCTTTATGCTCCCAGTTGATAATTCGGCCAGCAGCCCATTATTTTGTGAAGAGAGTTTAATAATATTTCTGCCTTGGCTGCCGTGAATCGGTTTGAGAAAAAGAACAGGGTGCCTATTGATCATCTCTCTTAAGGTGTTTTCTGTAAGACTTGCTGTTTCAGGCAAATAAGGCCGTAAATAATCTTCTTCCTTCAGCAGATTAGCGACTTTTTCTTTAGATAGAAATTGATCATTGAAGAGATGAATATTCTTGGCCAGCAGTTTCGTTTTTAAGACTTGAAAGTGCTTGCTTGAGTCCAGCTTCCGTGAATGTATCCGGTTATAAATAACATCTGGGAAGGGGACCTGTGTTTTAATCCATCCTCCATCTTGAAAGTAATATCCGTAAATCCCATCATCTGAAAAGTCCTGCAGTCTAAACACATAGAAAAATCCGCCGATATCAGAGGTAAGCTGGTCAAGCTCTTCACAAAATTTATGAATCGAACGAAAATGGGGTGTATCCGCAGTTTCGTTATTTTCATTAATCTCAGTCAATAAGCCAAAAATGGGCCCTAAGGTAAGGGTGTTGCTGTGCCTGTCAAAGTGGGCAAGAAAATTTCTTTCTTCAACAGGGAGCAATAAATCCTGAAGCAGGCCCTCACAGATAAAAATTTCATCTTTTGTAATAAAGCCCTCCTCAATAATCGTTTCAAAAATATGAGCTCCTGCTTTTATATAAAGCGGTTTGTTTATATCTGCATTCCAATAATGGATAAGCGAATGGCTGATTTTGATCCGATTTTTATTATTTTGAAACGTTTTAATCGGAACAATCGTAATAGGTAATAATGATAAAGTCATGATCATTCCTCATTTACTTGTACTTAATTGGGCATTTATAATGAAAAATTAGGCAAAAGCTGATAAAGTATCGTATGTAACAAATCGAAAAATGGTGCGCAAGTCGTCCAGATGGAAGGCAGTTGTTCTTTAATATGCAAATTGTGATTACAATTACCATGATGGTTGTGATTGGGGCAATTATTGGCGGGGTCACAAACGCCTTAGCGATAAGAATGCTCTTTCGGCCATATAACACACTTTATATTGGAAAATGGAAGGTCCCGTTTACACCTGGTCTAATACCAAAGCGGAGAGATGAGCTTGCCGAACAAATGGGGAAAATAGTGGTTAATCATCTTTTGACCCCAGAAAGCATTCAAAGAAAATTTTTAAATGATGACTTTCAAAAGGAAATGACGGCCGTTGTCCAAAAAGAAATAGATCATTTTCTCCATTCGGAAGCAACGGTTGAAGAGCTTTTAGAAAAGATCGGGATTAAAGATGTGCGGGATAGATCAGAAGCCCGCTTAAACGAACTCGTTGAAGAAAAATACGAAAATATTATGGAGACTTATCGAAATAAACCATTAAAAGCAGTGATTCCAGAACAATTGGTTGAGAAAGTTAATGGGAAAATCCCTGAAATTAGTTCATTTATTTTACAGAAGGGAATTAACTATTTTGCCAGTATTGAAGGGAAAATGAGAATCCAGCGGATGGCAGATGATTTTTTAAAGGAACGAAGCGGCGTGCTTGGCGGTATGCTGCAAATGTTTATGGGTAATATTGATATTTCTGATAAGATTCAGCCTGAAATTATTAAGTTTTTAAAAAATGAGGGCACAGCTGAAATTATAACTACACTTCTAAAAACAGAATGGGATAAAGTTCTCGAATGGAAAACGGTGAGAATTGAAGAACAAATGAAAAAAGAAGAAATCGTCTCCTTCCTTAAAGGAAGCGTGCAAAAGATTGTAAAGCTTGAGAAGATTTTCAGCACGCCAATATCTGAGCTTTCTGCTCCATATCAAAGTGAAATTGCTGAAGCTTTTGTACCTAATGGAATACAAGTTTTTGGAAACTGGCTATCAGCCCGAATTGATCAATTACTGGAAAGACTTCGTCTTCAAGAGGTTGTTCGCGATCAGGTAGCATCCTTTTCTCTAGAGCGATTGGAAGAAATGGTGTTATCCATTAGCAAAAGGGAATTAAAGATGATTACTTTTTTAGGGGCACTCCTTGGCGGAATCATTGGGCTATTTCAGGGGTTTTTAGCCCTTCTTATGAACTAAATAGAGTCGCTTGGGCTTGATTCCTCCTCACTTCTCGCATTATTAGGCATAATTTGGTATAGTGGAGTAACCGCCTAAAAAGAAAAGGAGTGAGTACCTTGGCAGTTAACCTTTATGATTCAGCTTATGAGTTAGAAAAGGCCGTCAGACAAAGCAATGAATACGCTCAGTTAAAGCAGGCTTATGAAGAAGTGAACCGAGATCCGGCAACAAAAGAAATGTTTGACCGTTTTCGTCAAATACAAATGCAGCTCCAGCAAAAGCAAATGATGGGTGAAAATATATCTGAGCAAGAAGTACAACAGGCTCAAAGCACAGTAGCACAGGTGCAGCAAAACCCAAAAATCTCAAGACTTATGGATGCTGAACAGCGAATGAGCATGATGATAGCTGAAATGAATAAAATTATCATGAAACCACTCGAGGAGCTTTACGGCCCTCTAGGATAAATACTTTAACAAATTAACGCATCGGGGGTCAGTCCCCCATCGCTTTACAGCGATGGGGGACTGACCTTTTTTATGGCGGCTGCGATGGTGTTATGTTCTAATCCTTACTGCTTATTCATAAAAGTGTAATAGGGACTATCCATGATGAACAGGGGGCAAAAACATGATATATAAGCTGCTGGCTTTAAATATTGATGGTACACTTTTGCAATCCAATGGAAGGCTGCACCGAACAACTAAGGAAGCTATTGACTATGTGCAGCAAAAAGGCATCTATGTTACTTTGGTGACGGGAAGGAGCTTTCCGTCTGCAAAAAAAGTAGCTAAAGCTTTAAGATTGAATTCCCTGCTTGTTTCACATAGAGGAGGCTATATCGCAAGCTCCCAAGACAGACCGATTTTTGTCAAACGAATTCCAGAGGAAGTCACTTATGATATTGTCCGTTTGCTCGAAGGATTTCCTTGTCAGATAAGACTTGTCCATGAAAAATACTCACTGGCAAATAAAACGAGACTAAATCATAATATGCTGGCAAGAACAGTATTTAATTCTGGTGACCCCATCTTTTACTCTCAGCAATTTGTCGACACCATTAGTGAGGCTATTATTGATGAGCCGGTAACACCAACAAAAATTGAGGTTTATTTTGAGGATCATGAAGACCAAAACGATTCAATTGCCGCTATTAAAGGAATGTTTCATGAAATTGATATCATTCCATTAAACGACCTGCGCATGGATATCATGCCTCAGGGAGTTTCCAAGCGCAACGGCCTGCTATATCTTGGTGAGCACTTGGGAATTTCCCGAAATGAAATGGTCGCAATTGGCGATGAATTAGATGATTTAGATATGATTGAAGCAGCAGGCCTAGGCGTTGCCATGGGAAATGCTCCAGCAAGTGTGAAGCAGCGCGCGGATTGGGTTACAAGACCAAATAACCAGCACGGTGTTGCCTACATGGTTAAAGAGCATTTCCGCAAACAGCAGCCCATCGAATTCTTAAAGAAAATGAATTTGTTTAAATAATGAATGTTGTTTGAAATGCCCTAAAATGTGCGAAGCGCTTGGAGCGGAACTAAAGCCAAAGAGGTTAATCCCTAGGAGATTAACCTCTTTTTTCCGTTATTGACCTCTGTCAGCCGTTTCTGTACACTATGAAGGACATATACCACTGCAAAAGGGCAAGGAAATTCATACTATAAAGCCAGAACTAGTGATACTTGAGGTGAATCATTTTGCAAAAAATTTCTATACATGGCATACACGATGAAAGATTTCATCGCCCGCTTCAATTAATTGCCAATCTATTTTTTGAGGAATGTGAGATTTCCTATACGGAAGAAAAACAGTCTGATGCAGCCATTTCCTTTCATATAGAAGCGGGGGAAAAGATAACCGTTCACGCAAAACTAATTGGTCAGCACGGTGAAAAAAAGTCTGCTTCCTTTGAAAAAGCGGTATCTGAATCTCTATCAGAAAAGGATTATTTTAAGCAGGTAAAAAACGCCGTTTCTAATGTCTATTTAACTGTTCTCCAGGATTGGACCGGCATGATCCAGAAGTGGGGCGTCCTTACTGGGGTTAGACCAACAAAGCTGATGCACCGCCATATGCAAAAGAAAACTCCGATTGAAGATGCGCGTAAGCAGTTAAAGGATGATTATCTAATAACAGATGAAAAAATCCGCCTGATGGAGCAGATTGTCAACCGTCAGCTATCTGTGGTTCCAGACCTGTATGAACTCCAAAAAGAGGTCAGCATTTATATCGGAATCCCTTTCTGTCCAACTAAATGTGCCTATTGCACGTTTCCAGCATATGCAATTAATGGAAGACAGGGGTCAGTGGACTCCTTCCTTGGCGGGCTTCATCATGAAATGCGGAAAATTGGCCAGTGGTTAAAGGAGAACAATGTAAAGATTACAACGGTTTATTATGGCGGAGGTACTCCGACAAGCATCACTGCTGAAGAGATGGATATGCTTTATGAGGAAATGTACGCTTCCTTTCCAGATGTTGATAAAATCCGTGAGATTACCGTAGAGGCAGGAAGACCCGACACAATTACGCCTGAAAAGCTTGATGTCTTGAAAAAGTGGAAGATTGACCGGATCAGCATCAATCCGCAATCCTATACACAGCAAACCCTGAAGGCTATTGGCAGACATCATACGGTTGAAGATACGATTGAAAAATATCATCTGGCAAAAAAAATGGGCATGAACAATATTAATATGGATCTTATAATAGGACTTCCAGGTGAGGGTGTGGAGGAATTTGCCCATTCCCTTGAGGAAACCGAAAAGCTGATGCCTGAGTCATTGACGGTTCATACATTATCCTTTAAACGTGCATCCGAGATGACAAAGAATAAAGATAAATATAAGGTCGCTGATCGGAATGAAGTAGAAAAAATGGCAGAAATGTCGCAAGCCTGGACGGAGGAACATCAATACGCTCCCTATTATTTATATCGCCAGAAAAACATTCTTGGCAATTTAGAAAACGTCGGCTATGCACTTCCTGACAAGGAAAGCATCTATAATATTATGATCATGGAAGAACAGCAGACAATTATCGGTCTAGGATGCGGCGCATCAAGCAAGTTTGTTCATCCAGTTACCGGAAAGATAACCCATTTTGCTAATCCAAAGGATCCAAAATCTTATAATGACAGCTTTGAAAAATATACCGATGAAAAAATCAGTATACTAAACGAGCTGTTTGATAAACAGCAAACCCTTGTCTAATGCAAGGGTTTTTTTTAAAAGAAAGGCTATGTTAAAGCTTAATGTTGATTTTAATCGCTTAGTTGATTGGATCGGAAGGCGCGTAGACTCCTGGGGGATCAGCGTTGAAGCGAGACCCCGCAGGAACGATAGTTCCGAGGAGGCTCGCAAAACGCCCCCCGGAAAGCGAAGCGCCTGGAGAGGAAATCAACGGCCAATTTTAGCAGAGCCTAAAGAAAAAAATAAAGGGATTTTGAAATCTAGGAAGAATGATTTATGTATAAACAATCATAGACTTCTATGAGATGTAATGAAAGCGCTTACCAAAAAGGGGGAATAGGTTATGATGATGCAGACACCTTTGACAATGACCCAAATGATTAAAAGAGCGGAAATGTTTTTTCCTAAGAAGCAGGTTATTTCAAGGACCGCAGGCGGAATCCGGCGTTTTACTTACAAAGAGACAGCTGAGCGTACCAGAAGACTGGCTGAAGCCCTGCAAAAGTTAGGTGTTGAGCGCGGTGATAAGGTGGGAACCCTTGCCTGGAATCATCATCGCCACTTAGAGGCGTACTTTGCCATTCCCTGCAGCGGAGCCGTTCTTCATACCATTAATATTCGTCTGTCACCGCAGCATATCATCTACATTATTAACAATGCCGAGGACAAGGTGCTGCTCATTGATCAGGATATCCTTCCATTAATCGAAAAATGCCAAGAACATCTATCAACGGTAAAAGCCTATGTCATAATGACAGATGAATCTGAGCTTCCCGAAACGACTCTGTCACCTGTCTATCATTATGAAAAACTCCTTAACGAAACAAAGGGAGACTTTGAGTATCCCGATGATATTGATGAAAATGCTCCTGCAGGGATGTGCTATACTTCTGCTACTACGGGAAATCCGAAGGGTGTCATTTATTCACATCGGGGAATTGTCCTTCACAGCATGGCCTTGGGACTGGCCGATGGCGGGGCAGTCAGTGAAAAAGACATTGCCATGCCTGTGGTTCCAATGTTTCATGTGAATGCCTGGGGACTGCCATTTGCCGCTGTCTGGTTTGGAACCAATCTAGTACTCCCAGGACCATATTTCACCCCAAAGCTGTTAGCTGAACTGATTCAAGAAGAACGCGTAACCGTCACTGCCGGAGTTCCGACTATTTGGCTAGGTTTGTTAAAAGAATTAGAAGAAAACAGCTATGATATGAGTTCACTTAGAGCGGTGCTGTGCGGCGGATCTGCTGCACCAAAGGGAATGATTAAAGTATTTGAACAGAAATACAATATTCCTTTCATGCATGCCTATGGCATGACAGAAACCAGCCCGCTGGTTGTTATTTCAACACTAAAAAGCTATCAGGAAGAGCTTTCAGATGAAGAAAAGCTTGATATAAAAGCTAAGCAGGGATTGCTTGTTCCAGGAGTGGAAATGAAGGTTGTCGGCAAAGATGGGGAGGTTGCCTGGGATGGCAAAGAAATGGGTGAGCTGGTCCTCCGCGGCCCTTGGATTGCCTCAGAATATTATAAAGATGACCGAACCAATGAGGCCTTCCGTGACGGCTGGCTGTACACAGGCGATGTTGTTACTGTTGATGAAGAAGGTTTTATGAAAATCGTAGATCGGACAAAGGATCTCATTAAGAGTGGAGGGGAGTGGATCTCCTCGGTTGATCTAGAAAATGCCCTGATGGCACATGAGGCTGTTTTTGAGGCTGCGGTTGTCGCTTTCCCTCACGAACAATGGCAGGAACGCCCTGTCGCGTGTGTTGTACTAAAGGATGCCTATAAAGGAAAGGACCTGAAAGAGGAACTCTATGATTTCCTAAAACCGCAATTTGCCAAATGGTGGCTTCCTGATGAAATACTCTTCCTTGAGGAAATACCAAAGACATCTGTTGGGAAATTTCTGAAAAGGGCTTTAAGGGATCAAGTGGCAGAGAAGATAAAGTAGGCATTTAGGGAGGGGCTGTCTTTAATGTAGGGCAGACCCCAGATTTTTAAGTTGTACAAAACGAAATTTTTTGAATATAATAAAAATATTGTATAAAGGAGGGATTATATATGACCATTGAGTCCGGAATAGATACGGTTCTTTTACAGGTGGATGGCCGTGTGGCAGCAATTGAATTGAACAGGCCAGATTCGCTAAATGCTCTGAATGTTGAGATGCTTAAGCGCCTTGCCGATGTTTTAAAAGAGATAAGCTCCCATGAAGAGGTGGACGTTGTTATCCTGAGAGGGAAAGGGCGGGCTTTTTCGGCAGGCGGCGATATTAAAATGATGCTTGGTTCTGCAGAGGAAGCTGATTTTGAAGTGTTAATGGGCTATATTAGCGAGATTGCTGTTACCTTATACAATATGCCAAAAATTACGGTCTGCGCGATATCTGGTGCGGCTGCGGGCCTTGGCCTCAGCCTGGCATTAGCCTCTGATTACATAATTGCCGATAAGGCCAGTAAAATAGCGATGAATTTTATTGGAATAGGATTAATCCCTGATGGAGGCGGACATTTCTTTTTAGAAAAACGCCTTGGTGAAGTCAATGCCAAGCAATTAATCTGGGAAGGAAAACCATTAAATGCAGAAGAAGCTGCAAAAAGGGGTCTAATAAATAAGACAGTCGATGGAAATGCAGATGAGGAAACTGAAAAAATGGTTCAGTATTTACTCAGCACTCCGATTAAGGCCATGATTGAGACAAAGAGAATTTTCACACAAAAAAATACGCCCGATTTGCTAAAGACCCTTGAGCTTGAAAAAGAAGGCCAGCTCAAAATGAGAAAAACAAAGGACCATTTAGAAGGAATACTGGCCTTCACTGAAAAAAGAAAACCAAATTTTACAGGAAAATAAAAAAGGATCTGACCGCTTCGGTCAGATCCTCTATTTATCTATGAAACAAGAGTAATTTTCCGCTTGGTGACACACAGCGGTGCGTCTTTTCATCCAATCCTTTATCTTTTAGCATCTGTTCCCCGATTTTTTTTGCTTCTTCGTCGCTTCCTGCTTCAAATCCCTCGTCTAATAGTTTTTCGCCATTTGCTTCAAATGCAGTTAACTTGTACATTGGGCATCCTCCTTGTTTTAATATTCCGACTGTTACTATTATTCTTGCATAATACAATCGAAAATGCCAAGCATTATTTTGCGAGATGATTAAGCAAAGACCCATTGAACCCAATAATACAGGAAAAATAAGGTGACAATTGTTGTTAGCGGAATTACTAGAATGCTTACGGTTAAATAATCCTTCCATTTTACCTTTATTTTATGTGTCCTTAAAATATGCATCCATATAAGTGAAGCAAGTGTTCCTATTGGCAATAGCAGCGATCCCATGTCACTTCCAATAATATTTGCCAGGTAGATTGTTTTTAGTGTAATTGGATCCAGCCCCATTTCCGACAGCGTAATCGTGCCTATCATTAGGGCGGGATGATTATTAAAGATATTTGAAAGGATAGAAACTAGTCCGCCCATGATAAAGCTTGCCTGCAGCAGTCCCTGATTGACAATTGGCTCACACAGACTTACAAGAAGTTGGGTAAGGCCTGCATTATGGAGCCCATAGATGATGACATACATGGAGAAGGCAAAGACCAGAATATGCCAAGGCGTTTTCTTTAAGATATCAGCAGGGCTTGTACCCAAATGATGCCATCTCCAGATAAGCAAGGCGACTGATCCAGCCACTGCTACAGCCTCAATTGGAATAGCGAAGTAGGAGGCAACAAATAGCAGGCATCTCATGATAAACACAAAAAGCAATACTTTGAGCATGAGCTTTGTCCGTTTCTTTTTTGTTTCTACGGAAAGTGTCTTTTTTAACGGGTGGAACTTTGTCGTAAAGAATACTTCATCTATCTCATTTTTTGCTGCCGGAAGTTTTTCTGGAAGCTTCTTTTTCACGACGACAAACATGAGCCAGGACATAAACAATAATCCTAAAGTTGCCGGAACAAACATCATGGCTGTATGCATGTAGAGGGTCATATCAACAATTTTTAGTGCAATTAAGTTAACGATATTACTTACACCAATTGGGGCACTGGACGCGGTAGCAATTAATGCACCAGTTAAAAGGTAGGGGATCATTTGGTGCGGCTTTAACCGAAGGTTTCTTAAAAGGATAATTAGCAGCGGTGTCGTTATTAATATGCTTCCATCGTTGTTAAAAAGAAGGGTCATCAAAAAGCACAGCAATTGTATATTCCAATATAAGCGATAGCCTGAGCCTTTAGAAAGACTAGTTAACCTGGCAGCTGCCCAATGAAAAAACCCAAAGCTTTCAAGAATGACTGCCATGACAATTGTAGCGATAATGGTAATGGATGCTCCGCCAATTTTATCAATGATATCTAATAGGTCATTGCGGGAAACGGATCCTATGAGGATGCAAATAATAGCGCCTGTTGCAGCCGGCCATGCCTCATTAAGTCCACGGGGTCTCCAAAAAATGACTAGCATTGCAGCGACAAATACAAATACTGTCATTCCTATTTCCAGATTCACATTTTTTTCTCCTCTCATTTTGTTAAGACATTTGCCCCTGCATGTCCTATTCCCTATATATATATTCATCCTTAAAAGCGAGGACTAGATGTATATCCATTTTTTTAAAAAAGTATGTTTGTCCATATAAGAAAATGGCCTAATTGTACAACCGTCCACTAGCAGTAAAACTGGTTATTAGCATAGAAAAAGAATTGTTTAAGAACGTGCATTCGCATTTGGGATAAGGTAAAATAAAGAAAAAGAGGACGAGAGGGTTATGATGAAAAGAGTGACATTTATTCACGCAGCGGATCTGCACTTGGACAGCCCAATGCTAGGACTGGCTGATTTACCCAAGCCAATTTTTAAAAGACTTCAGGAGAGCTCCTTTGAGGCTTTAAGGAAAATAACTGATGCTGCCATTTTGCATCATGTCGATTTTGTGATTATTGCTGGTGATTTATTTGATGCTGAGGACCGGAGCATAAAGGCGCAAACAAAATTCCGCAAAGAAATGGAAAGGCTCGATGAGAAAGGAATTCCTGTGTTTATCATCCATGGAAACCATGATTTTGCGGATGGAAATTGGGTACAAGTCGATATGCCTGATAATGTTTATGTATTCCCGACATATGTGGAGACAGTTCCTTTTACCTCGAAAGACGGGATAAAGGTTCATCTATACGGATTCAGCTATCCCAAAAGACATGTCTATGAGGAAATGATCTCGCATTATAAAAAAATTTCTGGGGCTGATTTTCATATTGGCATTCTTCATGGAAATGCAGATGGCGGCAGTGAGCATGAAAAATATGCTCCATTTTCAGTTAAGGACCTTCTTGAGAAGGACTTCGATTATTGGGCACTCGGCCATATCCATAAACGGGGTATGCTGCACGATGCTCCACCTGTCATTTATCCTGGGAATATTCAAGGGCGCCACCGCAAAGAAACCGGACAAAAAGGCTGTTATCTAGTCGAACTCACACATCAAGGTGCAAACCTGCAGTTTATAGAAACATCCACTGTAATGTGGGAGCAAACAATAGAAGATGCCGCACAAGCAGATACCTTTCAAGATATTTATGCCATGTGCAAGGAAATCATTGAACAGTACCGGCTAGATCAAAAAGGGATCATTCTCTCTCTAGTACTTGAAAATATAAATCTCCCTGCACAGGATCTGAAACCGATTTGGAATGGGGAGCTCTTAGAAATCCTTCAGGAGGAGGAAAAAGACGAAGAAAACTTTGTCTGGGTGACGGAAATCTCCCTTGTGGAAAAAGTAAACTGGACTCATGAGCAGCTGGCGAATGAATCAGAATTTTTTTTCGAGCTTTTTGCAATATCCCGGAATGCCGAAGAATTAAATGAAAGCATTGAAGCCCTGTATCATCATCCTTCAGCCAGAAGGTATTTGGGAGAACTTAAGCCGGATGAAATAGACATTCTGGCCAATGAGGCGGAAAGCCTTTTGGTAAAGCTTTTATACAGCAAATAGGAGGTGGCAGTGCGTTTGAAAATTACGGATTTACATATATACGGATACGGGAAGCTTTCAGACTTTAAAATTTCCGCGCTATCAGACCTCCATGTGATTTATGGTGAGAATGAAGCTGGAAAGTCAACGATCATGTCTTTTATTCACAGTATTCTCTTTGGCTTTCCTACAAAACAGCAGTCAGAGCTAAGGTATGAACCGAAGGCAGGGGCCAAATATGGCGGACAGCTGACCGTGACTTTTCCAGAAGCAGGCAAAGTAATGATCGAAAGAGTAAAGGGAAAGGCTTCAGGAGATGTAAGTGTTTTATTTGAGGATGGAACAAGCGGGGATGAAGAGGACTTAAAGAAACTTTTATCTCATGTTGATAAGTCGCTTTTTCAATCGATTTTTTCCTTTAATCTGCATGGATTGCAAAATATTCATCAAATGAAAAATGAGGATTTAGGCCGGTTCCTATTTTCAGCGGGGGCATTAGGGACAGATAAATTGATGTTTGCTGAAAATACCCTGCAAAAGGAAATTGACGCTCGTTTCAAGCCAAATGGCAAAAAGCCCAGCTTAAATATAAAGCTGAAGGAAGTAAAAGAACTTCACAGGGAATTAAGGAAGGCTGAGCAGCAAAATGAAAAGTATCGGTCGCTTCTTCAGGAAAAAGAGAACGCGGAAAAGGAAATAGCTAAAGCTCAAAGTGAAGAATCAGATGCCCGGAAGAAGGTAAAAGTGCTCCATACATGGAAACAGCTATTGCCGTTAATGACTGAGGAAAGGGCATTAAAGGAGGAAATAAGCGAGCTTGTATATCTCGAGTTCCCAATTGATGGGGTTGAAAGACTCAACCGATTAGAGGATCTCATTAAGCCACTTGAAGGGCAAATACTTAATCTGAAAAATAAAATCAAGGATTTGGAAATTGAACTATACAAGGGCAAGCCAGATGATCTGCTTTTGTCAAAGGAGCAGGAGATTGATTCTGCCATTGAGGGCCTCTCTGTCTATGAGAAGCTAATGGAAGAGGAACGGGAGCTTCAAAACAGGCTAGCCCAATTGAAGCAGGAGGAAGATGCTATAGCGGGCCAGCTCCATATAACCCTTCCTGAAGAAGAGCTGTTTTCTATTAATACAAGTATTTTCAAGAAGGAGAAAATTGCCGCTACCCAGGAAAAGTACCGAAGACTAAAAGTTAGAAGACTGGAGCTTGATGAAAGATTCAATGAAGAAAAGAACATGCTCGAGAAAATTGAAGATAAAATAAATGAACTCAAGAGCCAGGTCCTGCCTGAAACAAAAAGAAAGAGCCTTGAAGACCAGCTGCAGCTGAAAAGAAACAAACAAGCCTTGGATGAAGAGCTGAAGCAAATGGAAGAACGGATTCTAGCTTGCAGAAAAGCAAAGAAAAAAAGGGAAGACAAAGTAAAAAAGAAGATAAAACAGGATATGTACCAGCGTGTATTTTTCCTGCTAATTTTTATAGGACTGCTCTCTGCTGGCTTTATGCTAAGGGAAATGCTAATTGTAGTAATCGGGCTCATCGGGCTGCTCTTTTCTGCTTATTTGTTTTTTGGGAAAACCCGCGAGTATCAGGATGATTTTATTAATGAAGAGCTTTCTTCTTTAATTGGGCGAAAAGCCGAAATTGAACGGAAAATCAATGAATCCTCTGCTCAGGATTTTACAAGTACAGAGCATTTATTGAAGCTTGATCAAGAGGCATCTGATAAACTGAGACATTATCAAATTCAGCTCGAGCATAGGAATGAGCAGTTTGAGCATGCTGTCAAATCTTTTGAAACATGGGAAAAGGATAAAGATGAGCTGGAAGAAGAAATGATGTATTTAGGAAAAGATTTATGTCTTTCAAGGGATATTTCCATCTCATTTTTATCAGAGGCATTCGGTCTGATCGAAAAACTAAAAGAGCTGGCCAAAGAGAAGAAAGGAATTATTCAAAAGCTCGTGGCGATATCAGCGAGAATCAAGGAATTTTCTTCGGCGGTTAAAGATCTGCGGGAGACCTTTATCAAGCAGGAGACAAAGAATGTTCAGGAAGCCTGTTATCTGCTTAGAAAATGCTTGAAAGAAGAATTGGAAAAACAAATTAAATATACGGAAAAGCAAAATAAGCTGACTGAGCTTAAGAAGGAGCTTTCACACTTCATGAAGGAAGCGGAACATTACAATGAGGAGCGGAAGAATCTTTTTGTACTTGCCGATGCGGAAAATGAAGAAGAATTCAGAGAAAAGGGATTACTGGCTTCAAAAAAAATAGTGATAAATGAGCGGATTTTAGAGCTGCAGCGGCAAATCAAACTCTTTCCATTGAACGAAAAGGATCGAAAAGAATATGGGGAAATAAAAGATGCCGAGCCATTAATCCAGTTTTATGAGGGCAAACTTGCAGAAGTTAAAGATGCATTGCCTATTTGGCAAAGCAAGCTGGCACAATTGAAATATGAAATTCAGCAATTAGAAGAAGGCGGGACGTATACGGAACTGCTGCATGAGTTTAAATTGAAGAAATCTGAGCTTGAACTGGAAGCAAAGCAATGGGCGAAATATGCAATGGCAAAGAATATACTGGACCGGACAATCGAAAGCTTTAAGAATGAACGACTTCCGCGGATGTTAGAGAAGGCTGAAGAATTTCTGAGCACCTTAACTGGAGAAAATTATGTCCGTATATACCCGAAACAGGAAGGAAGCGGCTTTTTCATTGAAAATAAGGAACAAATTCGATTTGAAGCAAATGAATTAAGCCAAGCTACGGCAGAACAAGTTTATGCTTCCTTAAGATTAGCCCTTGCTTTAACAATATACGAGAAATATCCGTTTCCGATTATTATTGATGACAGCTTTGTCAATTTTGATCATAAGAGGACAAAAAGAATGATCGAATTGTTAAAAACCATTTCGCAGCGGCAAATATTATTTTTTACATGCCATAAGCATCTGCTGTCTTACTTTTCAGAGGAACAAATTGTCTTATTAGACAAAAAGACAAGCTTAAGCCATTAATGATATACTATTTTCATAGAAGGGAGTGTCGGGGAAAGATGTCTAAAGGTATTGTTTATTATGAGGTTGGCGAACAGATTGAGCTGTTTCTGCTGATTAAAAATGCTGTTAAAGGAATAGCTAGTAATGGAAAGCCTTTCTTAACATTAATTTTTCAAGACCAAAGCGGGGAGATTGAAGCAAAGCTTTGGGATGTATCCGATCAGGATGAAAAGTCCTATAGTCCAGAAACCATTGTAAAGGTAGCTGGGGATATATTAAACTATCGCGGCCGCAATCAGCTTAGAATTCGGCAAATCAGACCGGCATCTCCTGCAGATCATGTAAAACTTTCTGATTTTCTCGAAACCGCGCCATTAAGTACCGATGAAATGATGAGCAAGGTTACACAATATATTTTCGAAATGAAAAATCCTAATATCCAAAGAATTACACGCCATTTGCTTAAGAAACATCAAAAGGCGTTTTTGGAATACCCGGCGGCAACGAAAAATCATCATGAATTCGTTTCAGGCCTTGCCTATCATGTCGTTTCCATGCTTGATTTGGCCAAGTCCATTGCAAATCTTTATCCAAGCCTTGATAAGGATCTTCTCTATGCGGGGATTATCCTGCATGATTTGGGGAAGGTGACTGAATTATCAGGTCCAATTTCAACGGTATATACAGTTGAGGGGAATCTTCTGGGTCACATTTCCATTATGGTTAATGAAATTGGAAAGGCGGCAGACGAGCTTTCTATAACGGGAGAGGAAGTACTCATTCTCCAGCACCTGGTACTTACCCATCACGGAAAAGCAGAATGGGGCAGCCCGAAGCCTCCATTGGTGAAAGAAGCTGAAATTCTTCACTACATCGATAATATTGATGCTAAGATGAATATGCTTAATCGTGCGTTGGACCGTGTCAAGCCAGGCGAATTTACAGAAAGAGTCTTCGCTCTGGACAATCGTTCCTTCTACAAGCCGATTTTTCATAAATAATCCAAAAGGAGTCTGACTTGGTCAGGCTCCTTTTGGATTTTAATCATATTTTCTTCTTTTTGCGCATAAAAATAAAATAAAAAAAGAGGACAACCTTTAAGAGGGGGGACAAGGGATGCTAATGATCCCAATCTGGGTCTATTTTGTGTTAATCGGCATTTGTCTGAGCGCCTATATGGCTATTCGGACAGGCCGTGAGGAACGAAAAGCAGAGAACGAAAACATTGAGCTAGAAGGCAGAATATATATGGAAAGAATTGAGAAGGAACGAGAAGATAGAAGAAACAATCAGCAATTGCAGTAGCATTAGAAAAAATGGGACAAGGGTGAACCCTTGTCCCTGCTTTTTTATTTTTTGCTGTCGTTACTTTCCTTGCTTTCTTCTGTACCTTCAGCACTTTCTGTAATACCCTTTAGGTCTTTGTCTTTAATCTTTACGCTAGCATCTTTAAGCTCACGGTCCATTGCTTTTTGAATCGTTTCGCCGTCAAGCTTTGACACTTTTAGGTCATATTCCATTTTTTCCTTCATTTCCTCAAATGGCTTTTTCTCTTTTTTCTCAGTTACTTGAATGATATGGAAGCCATGCTGTGATTGAACAGGCGCACTGATTTCATTTACATCTAGAGCGTATGCTGCATTCTCAAATTCAGGAACCATTTTTCCAGGACCAAACCAGCCAAGGTCGCCGCCATTTGCTGCTGAACCTGGGTCTTTTGAATATTCTTTTGCTAGATCCTCAAATTTTGCGCCTTCATCTAATTTTTTCTTAACTTCATTAGCTGTTTTTTCGTCTTCAACTAAGATATGGCGTGCTTTGATTTCAGGCTTGTAATTATCGTAATATTCTTTCACTTCATCTTCTGTTACTTTGATATCCTTGATAGCGGCTTTCTCTTGCATAAGACCTGTTCTGAATGTTTCTTTTAGATCGTTCTCATCTTTGTAGCCATATTGCATTAGTGCAAGCTGGAAGTTGTCTCCTAGCTGCTCCTTCAGCTCATTGACTTTTTCATCCACTTCTTTGTCGGAAACCTTGTATTTATCAGCAAGAACCTTTTCATAAATGAGTTCCCGAAGCTCAGTTTCACCATATTTTGCTTTCATTGCATCATACAGCTCGTCCTTTGTGATGTCACCAGCTTTTGATTCCACAATAACTTCTGAGTCGCTTGCATTATTTCCGCCGCTGCTGCATGCGCTAAGGGCTAGAATCCCGGCAGTTACGGAAAGGGATATCATCAATTTCTTCATGTTGCACACTCCTAAATCGTTTCTTATTTAATATCATATTTTTTTTTTACAAAACCTACTATACCACAAAAGGCAGGCAGAATAAAAATAATAACCTGTGTGAAGGGGAAAATGCTGACCAGGCAGAGATCGAAGAATTTTCCTCTTTTTGTGATAAGGGCCTAAACGAATCCAGCACCTCTTGAATAGTATATTTTAGGCATAATGAAAGGAGGTATTCTTCATGGGTGCAGGATATGGTGGAGGATTTGCGTTAATCGTTGTACTGTTTATTTTATTGATTATCGTAGGAGCTGCATGGTTCTAAAATATTCCTAAAGTTTGATATGGAGAATGAAAAAGCGGCGGTTCAGATCGAACCGCCGCTTTCGTACTATGTCATTAAGTATAAAGAATTTCAACAAATGACGAAATCAAAAGGATTGTAACCAAGATATTAATAGTCCTAAATACCTTGGGCTGTCGTTCCTCAGGGATTTCCTTTTGCAGACAAAGTGAATTTGTCATCTTATTAATGTTAAATAAAATAAAAACGGCAAAAATAATAAAAACGGAGATCACCTCAGATTCCCTCCTTTTGAAAGTCAGCTATTTTTAGACTTCGAGAATTGGCTAGCTTTAGGCGCCTTGCGCATTTTAATAAATTGTCTATTATTTACATTATCAAATATAAGGGAAAAAAGATAGTGTTTGAGAATGTGTTTAAGGTAAGGCTCATAGTACTTATTTTATTCAATTGAAGTAAAAGGTATCCATAATGGATACCTTTTGCAAAAGAATTTATGAATGAGTATGGAGCAGAATTTCAATACCGTCTTCGCTCTCCTCAATATAAGATTGATTTGGTGCAGAAACAACATTCTTTGCACAAATTAAATCATGAAGACATAACCCCATATGAAAAGCTAGCAAAATGGTAAAATAATGTACATATTGGCCAAAAGAATAGCAGGCTAAAAGAATGGCACAATTTATAACCACGAATGGAGCAAGAAGCGCTGTAAGGAATAGCCGCTTCGGCATAGGTTCATTAACTTTTACGTAAAAAACTGGGATAATGGAATACTTAAATAAAAGTTCTTTTTTTATTTTTTTTCTCTGATGGATCATTGGCAAGAAATGCAAGAGCTTATGCAATGGATAAATGGCCAACAGCGCTGCCAGAAACAATAAAAAATGTTTATCACTTAGTGATGCTGCTGCAAATAAATATTGAGCAGGTACATATATAAAAATAAACGTAAGCAGCATAGTTAAGGATGATAATATAAAAAGTCTTTGTGGTCCATAATCACGAGAGAAATTCACTGTTTTCCAGCAGTTCATTGTTTAGCCCTCCAATGCGGAGAAATTTTTATCTTGTTGTCTTCAAACTTACTAAGATACTTTACGATGAAAACTATAAAAAATCAATAGGAAAAAAACTCGTTTTTTGTAGAAAAATTATATAGTTATACTGACAAGGGTAAAAAGCATATCAAAAACAAATAATAAGTAATTTAAGATGGAACAAGCCTAGTGAAAATGGTTATAATTAACATAATCAAAAGGCACAAGGATATTAAAATAAAAGGAGCAAAAGGACTGCAGTGGATATTAATTCAATGTTTGAAAAAATCGAAAAACTTGAATATCATCAAAAGCTTCTGTTAAAGGTCATTGAAAATCCAAAAAATGAATTTTATAAATTAGCTGTTGAATATTCATTGGGGGAACGGGAAGTAAGGGGATTTTACAAACTTTGTGAAGGATTGAGCATGAAATACCAAGAACAGAAAGCGGAAGGGTTTGTATATTATCATCCGCTTTTTAAAGAGTTTGCTGATCAAGTTAGCCCTAAATTCACTCCAAGATTAGTTATTTCTGCTTGCATAAAACAAGGCATATTTATTGAACTAATGGAGGAATTCAGAAAATACTTGGATTAGACTGATTCCTGAAGCGAGGTTTCTTTCTTGTTAAGCTTTCCATTTTCTTCTGTGAACTCATCTTCAATATTTTTAAATGACTTTTCGAAGATATCCATAAAGTCATCCCCATATATATTTCTGACAATTGTCATCATCTCAATAATATCTGGGAATTTTCCGTATATATCACGAAGGGGTCTTGCACCTGAAAAAGCTGAATATTTTTCAGGATTAAAGTCTTCATTGATCTTTAATAAAATATTTTCGCCCTCTTCTGTTAACTGAATATACGTGTTTCTTTTGTCACTTTCCTTTTTTGAGAATTTCAGTAATCCTCTTTCTTCAAGCTTCTTTGAAAAGTTGAAGGCAGTGGAGACGTGCATTACGCCGAATTTTGCAACATCAGATATGGAGGCCCCTTTTAAATGGTAGGCGATCCATAGTATATGATGCTCATTGATGTTTAAATCATAAGGTTTAATCCACTGTTGCCAATCCTTTTCAATAGATTTCCAGAGAGCTTTGCTTAACTGTGCTATCCTCTGGCTAAAGAGAAGAGCCTCTTTCATTGTGTATGGTTTCTCATTCATCCTATTTTTCACCTACTTTTATTTAATCTGTTTGGGTCCTAACTTAGAGAAGTACCATCGCTTATTTTTATTCTATATTAACATTATGCCAATAAAACAAAAATTAATAAAGATGTAAATTTGCTAAATTTTTAGAAATAATGTTTTATAATAAGCTGTTAAGCTATTTAAATACGGAAAAGTGAGTATTTATCAGCTTTTTAAAAAACAAAAAATTTTTTATTAATATATTTGTTTTCTGCTAAAAATAAAAAAATCCTTCTTTTTTTTACAAATTTTGAAGGATTTTTTAGACAGAACATATAAATTTTTTCCTTTTACTTTGCTGTGCGTAATTCTGTTTCAAGATCATGAAGAGCCTCTTCGATCTCTGAAAGCTGTCTTTGCAATGTTTCTTGGTGTGGCTGAATACCTATCACCCAATCTTTCATAGAAGCTTGCAGGCCTTTTGAAAAGGCGGGAATTTGTCTTTTGCCCTCTGTGGCCGCTGCTGCTGTGGCATTCTTAATATCAATTAATCCATTTTTTAGCGTCCCTAATTGACTTTTAACATTCACCATATTTTCTTTTACATATTTTCTTGACTCTCTCCCAGAAACGGGAGATGTCAATAAAGTGCTGATACCAGCGGCAGCTCCGCCGATAAAAAAACCGTAAAGCAAAGATTTCGCCTTCATTTCCTTCACCTCAATTGATTTGCCATTTATATTTACATTTTACAATATAACTCCAATTTATCCGCATTTTTAAGCTGAAATCAACATAAGAATTATAAATCATATACCGATAAAAACATCATATTTATTAATTATAGGCATGTTTGATAATCCAGTATGAAAGGAAGGAGAGAGGACCCATATGTCAGGTGTTACAGCAGGAGTTTTCACAATTGGGGCCTTATTATTTGCAGGCGGTGCTCATTTTATGCTTGCCCTTAAGAGACCTGGAGTATACCCTCCCAAATATATATTGAAAAAAAGGGCTGCTGCACTGGCAGCGGGAGGAACTGGCTTTCTTTTAATTGGAGTTATTTTGCACAGTATCCAATAAGAGGATAAAAATAAGCTATGTATAAATTGGCCGTTGATTTCCTCTCCAGGCGCTTCGCGCACCTAAGGGCGTTTTGCGAGCCTCCTCGTCGCTCGCGCTCCTGCGCACGTCTCACTTCAACGCTGATCCCCCAGGAGTCTACGCGCCTGCAGCGAAGATCAACTAAGCGGTTAAAATCAATATTAAGCTTTAACACAGCCTAAAAATAAAAAAACCCGTAAAACACGGGTTTTTTTATTGCCCAATCTTGATGGCCTGGTCTGCTGCAGGATTTGTTCTTTTAACAATAGATGTAGCAATTGGGTAGAGAACAATCATGACAATGGTGTTAACAGCTGCAGCTGGGACGACAACTGCTGCGAACAGTGCAGCAAATGGCCCAGGAAGACCAACAATCAGATAGGCGGATGTTAAGAATGCTGTACCTGAGATAAATGTACCTACGACCGTAAGAATGGCAACAGTGACAATGGATTTTTTCAACTTGCTTAAAGCAAGGAAAAGTCCAAAAAATGCAAATGCAGTAATAGGTTTGTCAATAATATTAGGGATAAGCCCTCCAGGAAAGGTAGTGGTTAATCCGGAGATTACACCGCTAGCTAACGCAAGAAGCAATACACTTTTCTTTTCCGGAAAAAGAATAATCCCCAAAAACATCATTATTAACAGCATATCAGGCTTCATTCCTAGGAAGAATCCAGGTACAACTGCATGCAGTACTGCCCCCATACCCACTAATAGGGCTAAGGCCACAAGGTTTTTCGTATTCATTTCTCATCTCTCCTCTGCTATTCTAACCTCTCGTTTCTCCTGCAGTGCGCTCTTTGCCTGCAGCGAAAAACTTTAAATCATTATATCATATACTATGCAAAAGTGCTGAGGAATTTTCAGTTAATTTCCTTTTCTAAAGGACTTCATAAACTCAGCAAGCTGGTATACGTGCTCCATTGGCACTGCATTATAGATAGATGCACGGCAGCCGCCAATAGATCTATGGCCGTTCAGACCTATAAATCCAGCTTCTTTAGCCTTTTGAAGAAACTTTTTGGAGGTTTCCTCATCCTTTAGGTTAAAGGTCACATTCATTTTTGAACGGCTAGTATTCTCAGCATGGCCAATATAGAAGCCTTCGCTTTCGTCGATTGCCTGATATAAAACATCAGATTTCTCATTATTTATCTTTTCAATGACTTCTACACCACCTTGCTGTTCTGCCCACTCAAGGACAAGGCTAAGGAGGTAAATCGCAAGGGTAGGCGGTGTGTTATAAAGAGAATTATTCTTCGCGTATGTGTTGTAGTTAAGCATTGTCGGCAGGCTATCATTTGATCTTTCTAAAAGATCCTTTTTCATAATAACGACAGTTACTCCTGAAGGACCAAGGTTTTTTTGAGCTCCTGCATAAATCAGATCAAAGTTTTCCACGTTAATTGGCCTGCTTAGAATATCACTGGACATATCAGCAATTAGTGGTACATTTTCAAGAACAGGGAATTTTTGCCATTGGGTTCCATATATAGTATTGTTGCTTGTAATATGAAGATAAGAGGCATCTTCCGTCACTGCACTTGCATCAAATTGCGGAATGAATTTAAAATTTTCTCCCTTGCTGGAAGAAATAGCCGCGGCCTTGCCAACTTTTACAGCTTCTTTTAGCGCCTTTTCAGACCAAGAACCGGTTGAAATATAATTTGCTGTGCTTCCTTCTAATAGAAGGTTCATTGGAACCATGGAAAATTGCAGACTTGCTCCACCTTGAATGAATAAAACTTCATAGTTTTCCGGGATGGATAAAAGTTTGCGCAGCAAAGCAATTGCTTTGTTATGAATGGCGTCATACTCCTTGCTTCTATGGCTAAGCTCCATGATAGCCATATTGCTTCCGTTGATATTCAGCCAATTTTTTTCAGCTTCCTTAAGGACCGCTTCAGGCAACGCAGCGGGTCCCGCATTAAAGTTAAGCGCGCGATTCATTTTTAAATTCCCTCCATAAATGTAAGATGGCGAATACTGGCTTTTTTGTTTGCAGCCAATATAACGATTAAAAAAAATAAAGATATCATTATCGTAACAAAAAATATCGTTTTGTACAGACAAATCGGAACATTCAAGAAGGAAATTTTAAAATCTTTCGGTTTTAATTTTTGCAACCCCGAGAATTGTCAAGCTTCAGGCTTCTTATGCTTTTAAATAAAAAAGACACATTAAATGTGTCTTTTAATTGATTGGGCAATCTCCTGTAAGTCAGATGGCGTATATTCTGAATTATGGGTTTTCCAAACAGCGCCAAAGCCATCACCGCTTCCATATCTAGGCAGTAAATGTAAATGCAGATGAAAAACTTCTTGGCCAGCTTGCTTGCCGGAGTTTTGTAAAATATTCATTCCAAGCGGATTAAATTCATCCTTAATTGCATTCGCGATTTTTGGAACTGCTTCAAATAGGTTCCTGGCTGACTCAGGCTCTAAATCAAAAATATTTTCGTTATGTAATTTTGGTATCACCAATGTATGGCCTTTGGTTACCTGGCTAATATCTAGGAATGCTAATACATGTTCATTTTCAAAAACCTTTGCAGAGGGAATTTCTCCGTTGATGATTTTACAAAAAATACAGTCGCTCACAAAAATACACTCCTTTTTCCGAATACCATGTAATATTTTCTAATATATCATAAAAAAAGGAAAAATAAAAAGGCAGGATCCGCATGGGATCCCGCCTCTCGAAGGGGAAGACTCTTCAAAGACGTTTCTATTACAGGTTATTCCCTTTGATAAACACCTCATTTTTCATGTTGTGTTTACTTATAGAGACTTTCGATCATTGTTCAAGCTAACCATCCCCTAATCTTTATATGTTTTACAACGTATAAAGCAGGATATTGTCTTTGACAGACACCTCATTTCAAAGTGTGAGCTTTGAATTTTTCGGGTTAGGAAACAAACGTCGATTACAGGTCACTTTGCATCGCAACCATCCCCTTGTATTTAGAACGTTTGAAGCTTTTTGAGAAATGTTAAATGTCTGCGACAGACACCTCATTTCGAAAATTTGATAATGCTTTAATTATCAAATGGCTTCTCCCCTTCAATAATTAGAATGCCCGCTTCGCCATTTCATATACATTCCATTTGAAAAAAATGAACTTCTTTTTTGTCAGACTTCCTCGCGAGTGGACAAGGGGCTTCTTCATTTTTTACAATGGAAGAAGAAGCATAATGAGAGGACGTTGAATAATGGCTCTTTTGCAGATTGAACATTTAATCGGCGGATACACAAAAAATCCGGTTTTAAAAGATGTCTCCTTTGAAGTAAATGAGAAAGAAATAGTTGGGCTGATCGGCCTGAATGGGGCAGGAAAGAGTACGACCATTAAACATATTATTGGCCTTATGGAGCCGCACAGCGGAAAGATTACCATTAATGGACAAACAGTCCAAAATGATAAAGAGGGCTACAGAAGACAATTCACTTTTGTTCCTGAAACACCTATTTTGTATGATGAATTAACATTAGAGGAGCACTTAAAATTAACAGGCATGGCCTATGGACTAAGTGAGGAAGTCTTTCATGAAAGGATTGGGCCCCTTTTAAAAGAATTCCGGATGGAAAAAAGGCTAAAATGGTTCCCTGCCCATTTCTCAAAAGGCATGAAGCAGAAGGTCATGATCATGTGTGCCTTTTTGGTTCAGCCGCATCTGTATATTGTTGATGAGCCATTTGTCGGTCTTGATCCGTTGGGAATCCAATCCCTTTTGGATCTGATGAAGCAAATGAAAGAAAGCGGTGCTGGAATCCTCATGTCCACACATATACTTGCCACAGCAGAAAGGTACTGTGACCGTTTTGTTATTTTGCATGAAGGAACCATACGCGCCAAAGGGACTTTGCAGGATTTGCAGAAACAATTTAATATGCCAAATGCATCGCTTGATGATATATATATCCAGCTGACAAAGGAAGAAAAATATGTTTGATGAAACAGTGTTATGGAAAGAACGTTCTGGCCGGACGCTAAAGGAGCTTTCCCGTTATCTGCGCTATATTTTTAACGGGCATATCGTCCTTGTATTAGTCTTTTTGCTTGGGGCAGCAGCTTATTATTATCAGGAGTGGCTTAAATCTGTATCTGATCAATTTCCGGCTGCTATTATCATGGCCCTGGTTTTGGGGGTTCTTTTAACTTATAGTCCAATCTATACATTTCTTACTGAAGCAGATAAAATCTTTCTTCTTCCACTTGAAACAAGACTTAAGGGTTATTTTAAGCGCTGTGCTGTCATAAGCTTTGCAGTCAATGGCTATCTGCTTCTTTTTGTGCTTGCCTTGCTTATGCCTATGTATGCGAGGGTGAATGAGGGCGATTTTAAAGTTTTCTTCCCTTTTTTGCTTGTTCTTTTTGTCATAAAAGTAATCAATTTAATGATCAGGTGGAGTATTCAATATTTCGCTGAAACAAAGGCTCATTATATAGACTCCTTGATTAGATATGCTGTTAATGCGGTATTTCTCTATTTTCTTTTTTCGGGTGCGGATCTTGTCTTTCTGATTCCCGAAGCAGCCTTACTGCTGATTCTTTTGTTTTTTTATAAAAAGAATTCAAAGGAAAAAGGCCTAAAATGGGAGTTTTTAATTGAACAGGAAGAAAGAAGAATGGCCTCGTTTTACAGACTGGCGAATATGTTTACGGACGTGCCTAAATTAAAGGATAAGGTAAAGAGAAGAAAATGGCTCGACTGGCTGTTCAAAGGGCTTGCTTTTGATCACAAAGAAACCTTTAATCATCTGTATATCAGAACTTTTCTTCGGGCCGGCGATTATTTTGGATTATTTGTCCGCCTTACATTGATTGGAGCGGGAGTTATTTATTTTCTTTCCTTTGGCTGGGGACAGCTGCTGATCTGTCTTCTCTTTTTATATTTGACAGGGTTTCAGCTGCTGCCGCTTTGGAGGCACCATCAAAACAAACTATGGGTCTTTTTGTATCCAACAGCAGAAGGAATTAAAGAAAAATCCTTTAAGCGTATTTTATCGCGGGTTTTATATATTCAAGCATTATTTTTTGCTTTAGCTATTATGATCAAAGGAGAATGGGTTCAAGGGATCATCTGCCTTGCGGCGGGAATCATCTTCTCTTACCTGTTTACGAATAGCTATATCCAAAAAAGACTTCAATAAAGATAGGAAGGACAAGGATGCAAATCAAGATCCTTGTCCTTTGTATTTCTATTTATGGTTCCAGTTGAGTGCTGCTGAACCAAGTGTTTTTGCTGCAATTAGCATCGCTTTTTCATCAATATCAAATCTTGGGTGGTGGTGAGGGTAGTTCTCTTCTATAAATTCAGGTCTTGCTCCGGTAAAGAAAAAGGTTCCTTTTACATGCTGCAGATAGTAGGCAAAATCCTCGCCGCCCATTTCAGGTTCGGTTTCCTCAATGTGTAAGACATTTTCAATCTCTTGCGCACATTTAACCAGGTACTCCGTCTCCTCTTTATGATTCACAACTGCTGGATAACCTCTTATATATTTGTAATCAAATGAACTGTCAGAGGTCAGGCATGTTCCCTTGACAATCCGCTCGATTTCCTTTTCAATAAATGCTCTTGTCTCATCATTAAAGGTACGGACTGTTCCGCCGATGACTGCTTTATCAGCGATGACGTTAAAAGCATTATCAGCAATAAATGATCCGACAGAAACAACAGCCGAATCAACCGGGCTCACCCTTCTTGAGACAATTTGCTGCAAATTAACAACCAGATGTGAAGCAGTCAAGATGGCATCTTTTGTTTTGTGCGGCTGAGCCCCGTGGCCGCCTTTGCCTTGAATGGTTATTTCAAAACGATCAGCAGCAGCCATAAATGGTCCTACGCGATACTGAACCGTCCCTGTTGGTACGCCTGCCCATAAATGGGTGCCAAAGATTACGTCCACACCATCGAGGCAGCCATCCTTAATCATTGAGATGGCCCCGCCTGGTGCATATTCTTCTGCATGCTGATGGATCATGACAAATGTACCCTCAAGTTCATCGCGCATTTCATGAAGGGCTTTTGCCAAGACCAGTAATGTGGCGGTATGGCCATCATGGCCGCATGCATGCATGACTCCAGGGACAAGTGACTTATATGGAACATCCTTCTCATCCTGTATGGGGAGGGCATCAAAATCAGCCCGTAAAGCAACCGTCTTGCCTGGCTTTGCACCATAGACTTTGGCAACAACTCCATTTCCCCCAACATTTCCTTTAACTTCAATTCCTAAATTCTCATAATAGGATATAATATATTTGGCTGTTTTTTCCTCTTTAAAGGATAGCTCCGGATGCTGGTGCAAATACCGTCTAATGGAAACCATTTCTTCGTAGCTATCTTCTAATTTCGAATATAAGCTTTTTAGCATACGCATCACCCGTTATCTTTATTTTGTGATTATTATAACATTTATTAAATTGGCTGTGTTATAGCCTATGCTGATTTTAACCGCTTAGCTGATTGGAACCGAAGGCACGTAGACTCCTGGGGGATCAGCGGCCAAATTTTACAGAGACATCAAATTAAGAGAGGTTATTCAATTTGGAAATTAGAAAATCAAAAACTGTTTACTTTTTCGTTTTTTTAGCCGCGATTATTTTTGTTTGGCTGCTTGCTGCTGTTTTAGTAGGTGGACCTTTAGGTTTTGATACCGCAATCAGTTCTTTTATAACTAATATTTTTCACGAAGGCTCATATCCTTTTTTTAAAAGTTTAAATATACTGGGGTCTGCGAAAGGAATTGGCTTCATTTCATTGATAGTGGTTGTTCTTCTTTGGCTTTTAAAGAGGGATTATATAGGAATGGCTGTTTATGTGTTTGCTGTTGCCTTTGGCTATTTATTAAATAAGCTGCTTAAAGATTGGATAGGACGACCGCGCCCAGATATAGAACATTTAGTTTCTGTGAAAAGCTTAAGCTTTCCCAGCGGACATGCGATGATGGGCATGATTGTATATACCATGATTGCCTTTGTGATTATCGTCTATCTTAACTCTAAGGGATTAAAATGGACTGTTGCCTTCTTTGCTTTCTTAATTATTTTGACTATGGGAATCAGCCGCATCGTGCTGCAGGTGCATTATCCATCAGATATTGCTTCTGGCTTTGCTGCAGGCTGGATCTGGTGTGTGATCTGGATGGCAGTATATGAACTGATGAGGGAAAAGCTCAATCAAAAGGAAAAAGGATGAGGAGCTTACTCATCCTTTTCTTCACTGGGAAGATAATACGATGATACATAGGATTTGCCCATAAACATTTGCGCCTGTAATGATTCTGAGGAGAGATTATTAAATAGGTTCTCATGCGCCTTTGAGTCTTCCCACTCTTTATATGACTTTTCACTGTTCCAAAGGGTGAAAATAATATACGTATTAGACTTTACGGGACGAAGAACCCTAAGAGCTATAAAACCGCTTAACGCTTGAAATATGCTTTCCTTGTTTTTAAAGCGGTGCTCAAAAACTGGACGTTCTTCATCTGTTACCGGAATATGTCTCATTGAAGCAAATCCTGCTTGTACTAAGTTTCCCAGGGATTCAAGAACCTGATAGGAACGCGGTGCGCCAAAGACTGTCTTTTTCGGTGTTTCATGCAAAAGGACAGATGTTTCATTATTTTGCATGAGGACCATTGTCTCACTTGGATGTTTTTCTTTTATTTTTTGCAAAAAGTCAAACGTGCCGCTTGTCAAATAGATGTTCATTTACATCACCTCTTTTTAAAATTCTAACCTTGATTCTCAGATAAATTCGTCAAATTTTCGACATTTCTTATCTCAAGCTATACAACATGCTGGCAAAAAGATAAAGTTAATGAGGATGTGAAGATGGAAAATTTTAATTTCTATTATATATATATTACAATGTTAAGCAGACAGTCTTTTGAAAGGTGGATATTAAATGGAACGAATGATTAATGATACATTGCTTAAGGCAGCAAGAGGGGAGAAGACGGACTATGTACCTGTTTGGTATATGCGCCAGGCAGGCAGGTCACAGCCAGAGTACCGTGCAATCAAAGAAAAATACTCATTATTTGAAATCACCCATCAGCCAGAGCTTTGTGCCTATGTCACTAAATTGCCGGTTGATCAGTATAATAATGACGCCGCTATTTTATATAAAGATATTATGTCACCGCTTCCATCATTGGGGGTAGAAGTAGAGATAAAGTCAGGAGTGGGCCCCGTTATTTCTAACCCAATCCGCTCAAAAGCGGATGTTGATAGACTGGGAGAAATTCATCCTGAAGAAGATGTTCCCTACGTATTAGAAACAATTAAAATTCTAACACAGCAGCAATTAGATGTTCCGCTTATCGGTTTTGCTGGCGCTCCATTTACGCTTGCAAGCTATATGATTGAAGGCGGGCCATCAAAAAATTATAATAAAACGAAGTCCTTCATGCACGCCGACCCTGAAAGCTGGCATGCCTTGATGGACAAGCTTGCTGAAATGACCATCACCTATGTAAAAGCACAAATTAAGGCTGGTGCAAAAGCCATTCAAATATTTGACTCATGGGTAGGAGCTTTAAATGTGGAGGATTACCGCACGTTTATTAAGCCTGTTATGACCAAAATCTTTACAAGCTTAAAAGAGGAAAATGTTCCGCTTATTATGTTTGGCGTCGGAGCAAGCCACCTTGCTCTAGAATGGAATGACCTCCCATTAGAAGTAGTTGGCTTAGACTGGAGGCTCCCAATCAGTGAGGCAAGGGAAAAGGGCATAACAAAGGCTATTCAAGGGAATCTGGATCCAGCTATTTTATTAGCACCTTGGAATGTGATTGAAGAAAAAACAAGGGCGATCCTTGATCAAGGCATGCAAAAGCCAGGATACATATTTAATTTAGGACATGGTGTATTTCCAGAGGTAAATCCTGATACATTAAAAAGATTAACAGCATTTGTCCATGACTATTCTTCCTCTGTTTTAGGGAAGTAAGAGCAGTAAAAGGACAATAGATTGAGGTGGATATTTTGGAAAAAAAGAAGATGGGCTTGCTCGTGATGGCTTACGGGACGCCTTACAAAGAAGAAGATGTGGAAAGGTATTATACACATATTCGTCACGGAAGAAAGCCTTCTCCAGAAATGCTCGAAGACTTGCAGAGAAGATATGAAGCAATTGGCGGGATTTCTCCGTTAGCGAAAATTACCGAAGATCAGGCAAAAGGGCTTGAAGACCATTTAAATAGCATTCAGGATGAATACGAATTTAAGATGTATATTGGGTTAAAGCATATCGAGCCATTTATTGAAGATGCTGTTAAACAAATGCATGAGGATGGAATTAAGGAAGCTGTCAGCCTCGTTTTGGCCCCGCATTTTTCAACATTCAGCGTCAAATCCTATAATGGCCGGGCAAAGGAAGAGGCAGAAAAATTAGGCGGACCAGTTATTCATTCAGTTGAAAGCTGGTATAAAGAGCCGAAATTTATTACCTATTGGGCAGACCGTGTCAAGGCCGTTTTTGAAGCCATGCCAGCAGAAGAGAAAGAAAAGTCAGTGTTAATTGTCTCTGCTCACAGCTTGCCGGAAAAAATCCTGCAATTGGGTGATCCTTATCCAGAGCAGCTAAAGGAAACGGCTGAACTAATTGCCAGTCAGGCAGATGTTAAAGACTACGCAGTGGGCTGGCAAAGTGCAGGAAATACGCCTGAGCCGTGGCTTGGACCGGATGTGCAAGACTTAACGAGGGAACTGTTTGAAAAAGAAGGGTATAAGGCATTTGTCTTTACACCTGTAGGATTCGTTTCTGATCATTTGGAAGTATTATATGATAATGACTATGAATGTAAGGTTGTTACCGAAGAGATTGGAGCAAGCTATTACCGGCCGCCAATGCCGAACGACCAGCCAGAATTCATCGATGCATTGGCAACTGTTGTTCTGAAAAGACTAGAAAACAAATAATAAATGAAAAACTGTCATTGTGACAGTTTTTTTCTTGCGCTCATTCAGCAATTGTGATAAATTATCTATTGTACAAAGTGACTGAAATGTTCATTTGGTCAATTATTTAAGGGGCGAGAGAATTGGCAATCGATCGGAAGCAGCAAATTATTGATGCAGCAACAAAATCTTTCACATTATTTGGGTATAAAGCAACGACTATGGATCAGGTAGCGAAAATAGCCAATGTTGGAAAAGGGACAATTTATAACTTTTTCAAAAATAAGGAAGAGCTGTTCGATGAAATTATTACAACTTTAATAAATGAAATGAAACAGGCTGCGGATGAAGCGATTGATCCATCTTTATCCTTTCGGGAAAAGGTCCATCAAGGATTATATCGGATGCTGGAGTTCCGCATTCGTCATCAGCTGACCATTAAGCTTTTCCAAGAGGAAAAGGAAATGGGGACACCAGCAGTCATGGACGTCATGCAAAAACTAGAGAGGGAGATTATTCACTTCTTAAAAAGGAAAATCTCAAATGCGATTGATAAAGGGGAAATCAAGCCTTGTGATCCCGAGCTGACGGCATTTGTGATGCTAAAGCTGTATATCGCGCTGATTTTTGACTGGGAAAAGGGGCATGAGCCGCTGGATAAAGAAGAAATCGCCAATCTAATCGAACAATATATCTTTACAGGATTATCAAAATAATCGATAATCCTTATTTTTCCCCATTTAATGACTAAATGAACAAAACAGTCAGTTGTTTAGGAGGCGTTTGTAATTTGAAAAATAACCTTTTAAAAAATGAATTAATGGCGATCTTTAAAAATAAAAAGCTTCTTATCCCAATTATCGCCATTCTCTTCATTCCAGTTCTTTATAGCGGCATGTTTCTTTGGGCGTTCTGGGATCCATATGCACACATGGATGATCTGCCCGTTGCTGTTGTCAATGAAGATCATGGTGCAAGCTTCGAAGGAAAGGAACTTAAGCTTGGGGATGAACTGATTGACAAACTGAAGGAAAGCAGTGACTTTAATTTTAAATTTGTCGACAAAAACAATGCTTATGAGGGGCTAAATAATCAAAAGTATTATATGCTGATCGAAATTCCAGAGAACTTTTCCAATAATGCAACAACCTTATTGGATGAAAATCCCGAAAAGCTAAAATTGGTCTATGTGCCAAACGAGAGTGCTAATTTCCTATCAGCTCAAATTGGCGAAACAGCTATGGAAAAAATAAAAGCCTCACTCTCAGAGAAAGTGACTGAAACCTATGCAGAAACCATGTTTGATAAAATCACTGATGTGGCAGATGGAATTGGGCAAGCGACCGATGGGGCTTCGAAAATAAATGATGGGGCAAAGCAGCTGAAAGACGGTTCTTCAGCCTTGCACGAAAAACTAGCTCTATTAGCACAAAAGTCTATTGAATTTAATGAGGGTGTAGGGAAGGTAAGTAACGGATCTAAGGAATTAAACACAGGTGCAGCGAACCTAGCTGCAGGACTTGGCCAGCTTCAAGATGGACATCAACAGCTTGAGGATGCATCCACACGATTAAAATCCGGCCATGATCAGCTGGCTGCCGGAGTTTCTAAGGCCAATGCGGGAATTCAAACAATGAATGAAAAAGTTCCGGCAATTGTTGCAGGAACTGAGCAAATTGAGGCAGGAGCGAATAACCTCACTGCATCACTGCAAGCATGGCAGACTGAGGCTCAGAAGGTTAGCGGAGGAATGGCACAGCTGCAGGAGCAGCTTAAAGGTGTTATCAGCCAAATGCCTGCAGATTCTGCGCAAAGGGCAGAACTTGAGGCAGTATTAAACCAGTTGAAGAACGGCACGGATCAGCTTGCGGGCTCAGCGGGACAGCTGGCTTCCGGAAGCTCAGAATTAGCTGGCAAGATCGGCGAGCTTAATACTGGCCAGCTCCAGCTTCAGCAGGGGGTAAAAGAGCTTGCTCAAGGCGGCATTCAGCTTCAAGATGGGGTGAATGAAATATCAAAAGGAGAGGCTGACTTTGTTGCTGGCATGCAAACTTTTGGACAAAAGTTTGCTGAAGCAAAAGCAGGTGCAGACAAGCTGGCTAATGGTACTGTTGAGCTTGAAAAAGGCCTAGGCCAGCTAGGGGACGGTTCTAGTGCAATGACAGACGGGACTGCTCAGCTTAAAGACGGCGCCAAAAAAATAGCTGATGGAAACTCTGCATTAGAAGAGGGTTCCAAGGAATTAGCTGATAAATTATCTGAAGGAGCGGATAAGGCTTCTGCAGTACATGCGGACGATAAAACTTATAGTATGATGGCAGGTCCAGTTAAAGTTGATAATGAGAAGATACATGAAGTGCCAAATTATGGTACAGGATTTGCTCCTTACTTCTTATCATTAGGTCTTTTTGTAGGTGCATTGCTTATTTCTATTGTGTTTCCTTTACGAGAGCCAGCGGCGGTGCCGAAGAGCGGCTTTAGCTGGTTTGCAAGCAAGTTTTTAATTATACTAGGTATTGGTGTCATTCAGGCCTTGCTTGCTGTGTTTATTTTGCTTGAAGGATTGAAGATCGAGGTTCAAAGTGTGCCGCTGTTTATCGTGTTTGCCATTATAACAAGCTTGACTTTTATCACATTAATTCAGTTCCTTGTTACGACAATGGCAGATCCTGGACGTTTTGTTGCTATTATCATTTTGATATTGCAATTAACTACAAGCGCAGGCACTTTCCCGCTTGAACTCATTCCGGAGCCTTTACAGCCGATAAATGCATTTCTGCCAATGACATATACCGTTTCAGGCTTTAAGGCTGCTATATCAAGCGGGGATTTCAGCTTTATGTGGCATAATGCAGGAATATTGGGGATCTTTACTATTATCTTTATTGCAGGTACGATCGCTTATCTTACAATCAAGCATAAGAAACAATATAGCAGTATGACTGTAACAGCTGCAGAATAAAAATAAGACCAGCCGGGTTATTTCCTGGCTGGTCTTTTACGTTAGAAATAATTAGATATCTTTGACTCCAAGGCAATGATCACATTTATTGCCGTAGCATTCGTGCTGCTCCTCAATTGATTTTCCGCATTCTGTACACTGTTTTGCCGGTAAATTTCTAAAGAAGTCTAGAATGTTCTGAATCATTTTGCCTTCCCCCTAGCAAATTGTTTGATTAATTTAATTATTTATTGTTTTTATTGTATTATAACAGAATCACTGTGTCAATAACTGTTTCAATACAAAATGAAAAAAATGAAAAAATAGGCTGTTTTGGGTATATTAGAAATAGGTGTAATAGGACAAGGGGGATGGATATGAAATTCACAGTAATAGGTTATTGGGGAGGATATCCTAAAGCAGATGAGGCAAGCACAGGATATTTGCTTGAACATAATGGATTCAAGTTAGCTATAGACTATGGCAGCGGTGTACTTTCAAAAATGCAAAAGGTACTGAAGCCGGAGGAATTGGATGCAGTTATTCTTTCTCACTATCATCCTGACCATACCGCAGATATCGGTGTGCTGCAGCATGCAAGACTTATTCAGGGCTTTTTAGGGAGTAAATCAGAATGTCTTCCTATATACGGACATCTTGAAGATGAATATGAGTTTTCTAAACTTACCTATAAACATATTACAAAAGGCATAGGTTATCAGCCTCTTCAAACTTTAACAATCGGTCCTTTTGATGTACAATTTTTACAGACGGACCACCCGGTACCATGCTATGCTATGAGAATTGAAGCTGATGGGAAGTCTCTTGTTTATACCGGTGACACTTCCTATAAAGAGCAGCTAGTTTCATTCAGCAAGGATGCTGATTTATTAGTTTGTGAATGTAATTTTTACGGCAGCCAGGACGGTAAAAATGCAGGGCACATGACAAGTTTTGACGCAGGAACCTTGGCAAATAATGCAAATGTGAAAAAGCTGCTTCTTACGCACTTGCCGCACTACGGAGAATTAGAACAGCTAAAGAAAGAAGCTTCGGAATTTTACAGCGGGCCTATTGAACTAGCGTCCTATTTGTGGTCTAAAGACTTTTAAAGGAGCGAATCCAAATGTTATTTATTGATAACAAAGGGATCAATGATCCAAGAATTAACCTTGCTATTGAAGAATATGCCTTAAAGAACCTTGATATAAACGAAACGTATTTACTTTTTTACATAAATGAGCCTTCGATTATAATCGGAAAAAATCAGAATACCATTGAAGAAATTAATACGGAATATGTGGAGAAAAATGGCATTCATGTGGTGCGGCGCTTATCCGGTGGCGGTGCAGTTTACCATGATCTAGGGAATTTAAACTTCAGCTTCATTACAAAGGATGACGGGGAAAGCTTTCATAATTTCCGCAAATTTACGGAGCCGGTTGTCGAGGCATTAAAAAAACTTGGAGTCAATGCTGAGCTCAGCGGCCGGAATGATTTAACTGTCGAAGGAAGAAAGATTTCCGGGAATGCCCAATTCTCAACAAAAGGAAGAATGTTCAGCCATGGAACCTTAATGCTGGATTCCGAAATTGAAAATGTTGTATCTGCTTTAAGAGTTAAAAAGGACAAAATTGAATCGAAGGGGATTAAATCAATTCGCAGCCGTGTTGCCAATATTTCTGAGTTTCTTGAAGAAAGCATTTCAATGGAACAATTCCGTTCCCTCCTGCTAGAATATATTTTCGGCGGTGCTGATCAAATAATAGAGTACAAGCTGACAGATGAAGATTGGGAGAAAATTAATCAATTATCGCAGGAAAGATATCAGAACTGGGATTGGAATTACGGTAAATCACCGAAATTTAATCTTCAGCATTCTCACCGATTTCCTGTTGGGTCGATTGATGTTCGCCTTGAGGTGGAAAAGGGACAAATTGAAAACTGCAAAATCTATGGTGACTTCTTTGGCGTTGGTGATGTAAGCGAAATAGAAAATAAATTGACTGGCATCCGCTATGAAAAAGCAGAAATGGAAAAAGCGCTGGAGGATGTAGATATTAAGCATTACTTTGGCAATATTACAAAGGACGAATTTTTAAATTTAATATATTAATTCAAAAAAGGGCGTTTCTCGAGAGGGAAGTCCTTTTTCTATATGGAGTGTCAAAGTTTATTTAGATTGATTTAGTAACTAGTTGATTGGAGCGGAAGGCGCGAAGACTCCTGCGGGAGTGCGGGACAGGGGAGACCCCGCAGGAGCGCTAGCGACGAGGAGGCTTCCCGAACCGCCCGCGGAAAGCGTAGCGCCTGGAGTGGAAATCAACGGCTGAATTTTACACAGTCTTTCTATTTTAATCAACTTTCCTCTTGTATCCTTAACTTTCTTTCAATATAATATATTTAGAAAATTCTAATGAATGACCACTCATTCATGAGGAGGGGGAAGAGAAATGAATTTAACTCAACAACTCCATGAAACCGCAGCAAAGATGGCAGACAAAACGGCTTATTATTTTATGGACCAGCCTAGTTCATATGCTGAACTTGATGGTGCTGTAACAAAGTTTGCATCCGGGCTTGAAAAGCTCGGAGTGAAAAAAGGAGATCATATTGCCTTATTGCTGGGGAATTCGCCGCACTTTGCCATAAGCTTCTACGGCGCTTTAAGGCTTGGCGCAACAGTAATACCTATTAACCCAATCTATGCCCCTGATGAAATTGGCTATATTGTTAAAAACGGTGATGTGAAAGCTGTTGTCATGCTTGATCTGCTTCTCCCGCTGGCTGAAAAAATGCATCCAGTGCTAGCGTCGGCTGAGCATTATATCATTTGTGAGACTCCTCAAGGGAAAAGTGCTGGCAGTGATCTGTCGCAATTAACTATTTACCCAAAAATGAAATCGTTTTCAGAAATAATTGCTTTGGGGAGTTTAGACTTTGAGGCTCCTGAATTAGATGATGAAGATGTTGCCGTCATTCTTTATACCTCCGGGACAACTGGCAGGCCAAAAGGCGCTATGCTGACGCATAAAAACCTCTATTCGAATGCAAAAGATGTTGGAGAATACTTGCAGATGAATGGAAATGACCGCGTCATCACTACACTTCCAATGTTTCATGTATTCTGTTTAACAGTTGCATTAAATGCACCGCTCCTCAGCGGCGCAACCATTATTATTGATCCCAAATTCAGCCCGAAGGAAGTCTTCAGAATCGTTGATAAATATGAGGCTACCGTATTTGCCGGAGTCCCTACCATGTATAATTTTCTGCTCCAATATGCACAAGCACATGGAGGAAATTTAGATTCCCTTCGTTTATGCATATCTGGTGGAGCTTCAATGCCTGTTGCTTTATTAAATGGCTTTGAAAAGAAATTTAATGTAATGATTTCTGAAGGCTATGGGTTATCTGAAGCATCGCCTGTTACCTGTTTTAATCCGCTTGACCGCCCTAGAAAACCTGGATCCATTGGCACTAATATTGTCAATGTGGAGAATAAGGTTGTTGATGAGCTCGGCGAGGAAGTACCTGTTGGACAGGTTGGGGAATTAATTATCAGAGGCCCAAATGTGATGAAGGGATACTATAAAATGCCGGAAGAAACAGCTGCGAGCATAAGAGACGGCTGGCTATACACCGGTGACATGGCCCGCATGGATGAAGATGGCTATTTTTATATCGTCGACCGCAAAAAGGAATTAATTATTGTCGGCGGATTTAATGTCTATCCAAGGGAAGTTGAAGAAGTGCTTTATAATCATCCCGATGTGGTGGAAGCAGCCGTTATTGGTGTTCCTGACCCTAACCAGGGTGAGTCAGTAAAAGGATATGTTGTAAAGAAAAATCCTTCTTTAACAGAAGAGGAGCTTCTTGCTTATTGCAAGGATTGCTTAGCAAAGTATAAAGTTCCAACATCCATTGAATTTATTGATGAACTTCCCAAAAATACGACAGGAAAAATCCTGCGGAGGGCCTTGAAAACTGAAATGGTGCAAAATAGCTAAAAAGGCGGACAGATTGTCCGCTTTTTTTTAGTATTTTAATATAAGTATTTTTTTGAAAATGACAGAAAATACTTGAAATTAAGCGTGTTCGGCTTTATAATTTAATGAATAAAAGCATTGAAGCGCAAAAGCGGACTTGGTATAAAATAGGAAAAAAGGCGTGCAACATGGTACGGCTTTAATGATTAATGAGAAGAAAGGGAGATTCATATGCCTACAGCCTTATTTGGTTCTATTGAGGCAGGTTTTATCTATGCTTTAATGGCCTTGGGAGTTTACTTGTCATTTAGAATACTTGATTTTCCAGACCTGACAGTTGACGGAAGCTTCGTAACCGGCGGTGCAGTTGCAGCAGTTCTGATCGTTGGCGGAACAGATCCATTCCTCGCTACAATTGCAGCCCTATTCAGCGGGTTTGCCGCAGGCTGTGTAACTGGTCTTCTTCATACAAAAGGAAAAATTAATCCTCTTTTATCAGGGATATTAATGATGATTGCCTTATATTCTATAAATCTAAGAATAATGGGCAAGGCTAATGTTCCGCTGTTAGCTGAGGAGACAATTATTACAAAGCTTACAGCTTTCTGGAAGAGCTTGGGATTAGATGAGATGCTGTCATTTCTTGGTTTTGTTCCAAAGACATGGGGAATTCTTATATTTATGCTAATTCTCTCCTTTGCTGTAAAGCTGATTATTGACAGATTCTTAAAAACAGAAATTGGCTTGGCCATAAGAGCCACTGGGAACAATGAAACAATGATTCGCAGCTTTTCGGCTGATACAGATATTTTAAAGATCATCGGATTAGGGATCTCAAATGGGCTTGTGGCTTTATCAGGGGCCCTTGTCGCTCAATACAACGGATTTAGCGATGTTGGAATGGGAATTGGCATGATTGTCATCGGGCTTGCATCTGTTATTATCGGGGAGGCTATCTTCGGTGCCAAAACAATTGTCCGTGCAACCTTCGCTGTAATTGGCGGGGCCGTTCTCTACAGGATTATTGTCACACTCGCTCTTCGTGTAGAATTTCTTGAAACAGGTGACATGAAGCTTATTACAGCATTTATTGTTGTCTGTGCGCTTATAGTGCCAAAGATCATTGAAAAACAGAGGGAAAAACAGCGTAAGAAACGACGATTGGCCAATTTTTCTCAAAAAGCTTACGAGAGTGGTGAACAACTTGCTGCAGTTAAAACAGATTCATAAAGTATTTAATGAAGGTACACCAGATGAAAAGATTGCACTTAAGGAAATGACTCTCCATCTAAAGCCAGGCGATTTTATGACTGTTATAGGCAGTAATGGAGCAGGAAAGTCTACACTGATGAACTTAATTTCAGGGAAGATGACTCCAGATCTCGGTCATGTGATTATTGACGGGAATGATGTAACTGCTGTTAAAGAACATAAGAGATCTAAACTGATCGGCCGCGTTTTCCAGGATCCCATGGCAGGTACTGCACCTGCGATGACGATTGAAGAGAACCTTGCTATTGCCTACGCAAGACCAGCTTCCCGCGGACTAAAAAAAGGTGTGACGAAATCACGCAGGGATTTCTTTAAAGAAAAATTAGAAACCCTTCACCTTGGCTTAGAGAACCGTCTGCAGGCAAAGGTTGGTTTACTGTCAGGAGGAGAAAGGCAGGCGTTGTCGCTGCTAATGGCTACATTTACGGAGCCAAAGATTTTACTTCTTGATGAACATACAGCTGCACTTGATCCATCTCGTGCAGAGCTGATTACAAAGCTGACAAAAGAAATTGTTGAATCCTATAAGCTTACTACTCTAATGGTCACGCATAATATGCAGCAGGCCTTAGATCTTGGAAATCGACTGATTATGATGGATAAGGGACAATTAATTTTTGAAGCGAATGAGGAACAGAAACAGCACTTAACGGTTGAAAAACTGTTAGCCGAATTCCAGCGCATCCGCGGTGAAAAAATGATCAGCGACAAAGCTGTTCTAATATAATCATAATGCCAAAGGCATATCACTTTTGTGGTATGCCTTTGATTGTGGAAATGCTGTTATCAAACTATTACTTATTTTTGGTATAATAACTCCATATACAATAGGCAGTTCTAATACTTAGCTATGTTAAAGGTTAATGTTGATTTTAACCACTTAGTTGATTGGAATGGAAGGCGCGTTGACTCCTGCGGGAGAAGCGTGTTCAGGGGAGACCCCGCAGGAGCGAAGCGACGAGGAGGCTCCCGAACCGCCCTAAGGTGCGCGAAGCGCCTGGAATGGAAATCAACGGCTAAGTTTAACATAGCTATATTTAAATAATATTAAAGGCGGTGATTTCATTGGCTGAACTTGCAATGAACAAAACGCACCCAGAGTTTAAGAGAGGGTTCCAGTCTGGAGTCAGCATTGCCATTGGATACGCACCGATTGCCATTACATTTGGACTTCTCGCAAAAACTACTGGATTGACATTTGGAGAAACCATATTAATGAGCCTCATTGTTTTTGCCGGTGCATCCCAATATATTTCTTTAAGTTTAATCTCGTTAGGGACAGGTGTATTTGAAATTATTTTGACTACGTTTATCGTGAACATTCGGCATTTTTTAATGTCTGCAGCTCTAAATGAGAAAAGCGAAAAAGGTCAAACGATCAATAAAGCGGTTTATTCCTTTGGCATCACTGATGAAACATTTTCAGTTGCAGCCATGCGGGACGATACGGTCACCTCTGGCTATATGTTTGGCCTTAATTTGATTTCCTATTGCAGCTGGGTGTTGTGCTCCGGGGTTGGGTTTTATCTTGGAGCAAACCTTCCGCAAACCTTGCAGGAGAGCATGTCTATTGCCCTTTATGCGATGTTTATCGGGCTTTTAACCCCTTCCATGAAAAAGAGCATGAAAGTGGTGTTTTTGGCAGCTTTAGCAGCCTGTTTAAATACAGTTTTTACGATGACTACTGAACTTTCAACTGGGTGGGCAATTGTAATTTCTACTCTAATATCTGCCGTTCTTGTTGAACTGATTGAAGGCATGAAGGCTAAGACAGGGGAGGAAGAGGATGAGAAGTGAAATTGTCTGGATGATTGTCGGAATGGGGCTTGTCACTTACATACCAAGAATGCTTCCCTTTGTCTTATTTAAAGGAAAGGAGTTGCCTCCGTTTTTGCAGGGGGTTTTAAAAAACGTCCCTTCTGCCACTTTAGGAGCGCTTATCTTTCCAGGGGTGTTTTTTATAAATGAAGATATTTGGTTTGGGATTTTCGGAGCAGCAGTTGCTTTTATTGCCGCTTATTTAGGGGCGAATGTTATTGTCGTTGTTCTGGGCTCGATTGCTGCACTATCATTGTACTCATTTATTATTTGAAACAAATACCGGTTCCGGCTAAGGACCGGTTTTTAATCTGGGAAAAATGTACAACCTAATGAAGTAAGCAGTCTTTTCGTCTGAAAAAGTTCTAAATAATAAATCTTTATACTAAATATTATTAGGGGTTGTACAAAAGGGGGGAGTGAATTGGCGAGAAAGATAGGATTATACGGTGTCATCGCCTATTGTCTGTACGGACTGTTTTTTTACTGGTACTTATTTTATTTTGCTGATACTAGGCTGCCTTTTGAATATGAGGGAACAAGGGCCGATCCCGCCATGTTCTTAGATGCACGGGAACTAATGCTTAGTGAGGACTATTCAAAGATAAGAAATTTATTATTTTTCTTATCAACCCCGTTTGAATGGCTTTTTTATCTTTTTATTTTGCTGCTTGGTTTATCGGGCGCTTTTAAAAGATGGGCTGACCAATCGTCAAAAATTAAATATGCTCGTGTGGCTATTTACTTGATTTGGCTTCATGTTTTTGCCTTTGCTGTCACATGGCCGCTAAACTATATTAGCTACTCCCTGTCAAAAAGCTATCATATTTCGACGCAGAGCTTTACGGGGTGGATGAAGGATGAGCTTATTGACTTTTGGGTGAATTATGGAACGATGCTGATCCTTGTCTCGGTTCTGTACTGGCTAATGAACAAAAGCAGCAAAAGATGGTGGCTTTATGCCTGGATGCTCTCGGTTCCGTTTACGCTGTTTATGATGTTTATCCAGCCGGTGGTTATTGATCCGCTGTATAACGACTTTTACCCATTGAAAAATAAGGTACTGGAAGCTCAAATTTTGGAAATGGCTGATAAAGCAAATATCCCTGCAGAGCATGTTTTTGAAGTGAATATGTCTGAAAAAACGAATGCACTGAATGCGTACGTGAACGGGATCGGTTCTAATTCAAGAATTGTTCTGTGGGACACAACGCTGAATCGGCTGACAGACAAGCAAATTTTATTTATCATGGCCCATGAGATGGGGCATTACGTTGAAAAGCATATTTATTTCGGGATAGCCGGATATCTATTGCTATCCTTAATTGGTCTTTATTTAACGGCAAAGATCATGGAGTATGCGGTTTTACGCTGGGGCGCAGCATTAAAAATTCCTCATGTTGCCGATATACGTTCACTTCCGCTTTTTCTAATGATTATTTCTATGCTGTTATTTATCTCAAGTCCTTTATCCAATTTTGTTTCCCGTTATCAAGAGGCAAGAGCGGACACATATGCCATTGAGATGACAAAGGATGCTGATTCTGGGGTTGAAACCTTTCAGGAGCTGACAAGAGCTGGCTTGAGTCAAGTTAATCCGCCGCTGCTCGTCAAAATTTTTCGCTATGGCCATCCGACTATGCTTGAACGTATTACCAGAATCGAGGAATTTGAAATGGAACATCGCAAATAATTAGAAAATCCCCTGTCTATTACGAAGTGACGGGGGATTTCTATATATCTAATTCCCAAACTTTTTGACAAGTTCTATATACTTTTGAGATAAACGTTTAAATGATGATTGATCACCTTTGTCAATAGCAGCATCGATTTGATTCATGAGCCTTTCTTTTTCTCTGTTCAGAAGCACTTCCGTAAGCAGGGAGTCAATATAAAGATCCAGGACAAATGATTCTCTTAATCTCTTTTTCTTCATTGCTTCTTTTTTCATCAGCTCGGTGTATGATTTTTCATTCAAGAAAATCACCTCAATGCTTTTTATTATTATATGGAGTTTTTGGTATTTATTCAACCAAATTTTTATAATTTTTAGAAAATAGCCCATCCAGAGTGAATTAGTGTGATAAATGTCACCTTTTAGAAAAGTTTGACAATTTTTGTCGAAATGGTATAATTGTACCAGTTGCTCTTAACAATTTAGAGGAGATGAAAGAATGAAGCATTCAGAAAAAATACAATTAGTAGAGGAGTACATAATTAATCCAAACACCATGGCTGTTTTACCTATACAATATGGAAATAAATTGTACTCACAAATTGTTGAGCTTGAAGATAAATTTGTGTCCCCATTCAAACCTCTTTACATCGTGCGAAAGAGCTGCAGATTCTTCGGAGTTAATTTCGAGGCGAGAAAAGATGGTACCCGCCAATTGACTGGAGTGAACCGAAAAGCGCCTATCACGATTGACCCCTCAAACCTTATTTACCTTTTCCCAACTACCTCGCCCCATAGGCCGGAATGCATATGGATTTCTGAAGAGCATATCATTGACAGCCATGCAGGAGATGCCGGCGATACAATTGTCGTATTCGCTAATAAACAAAGTCTTAGAATTCCTATCTCTTATCATTCATTCAATAATCAAATGCTGAAAACAGCTTTGCTGAAATCTAAATTGTCGAGCAGGATTAAAGAATCTGGGAGGAAAGCAATTTATTACATCGATGGAAGAAAATTTATGAAGGCTTCTGAAAGGACAGATACTTATTTTATTAAGGGAAAAGAATTATATGATTAAGCTGCCAGAAGCATGAAGATTTCATGCTTCATTTTTTTTTTGTATGTTTTGGCTGACATAATGGCGCTTAAATAAATAGAATTCCAAAAGCTCCTGTACCTTGTTGCGGATGCGGGGATTAAAGTAGTTGTGATGTTCTTCATACCCTTTATAAAGAAACATAAACATAGTAAAAGCTTCATCGCTTTGCAGCTGCTGAACCTTTAGTTTATTTTTTTGCATGTATTTTTTTACTTCAGCAAGCTCTTTTTGAATTACCTTCATTGTTTCTTCCACTAAATTTAAATAAGGCTGTTTGAGCTTGAAAGGGCTCTTGCCAATAACACTCAAATCGCGATTTAAAACGGTTAGAACCATAGGCAAATAAATGGCCTGCTCAAGGATGTCGCGATCCTTTTCAGGAATTCTCGTCATAAGTCATCATCCTTTTTTATTAAAAATTTCATTATTTCATCTCTATATATTATAGTAAGGGAACGTTTGTTCTATTCATCTATTTTATATGGAAACAGCTTTCTTGGCAAGTGGGGAATAAAAGGTTAGTTTAACAGAGATTTTTTTAAAAGAGATGATGGTAAATAGTATCTCTTTTTGCCAAATTGGGTGTACAATTTAAGAAATGAAGGCAACAATATAGGAACAGACAGGTTTTTTGATAGGTACAAGCCGTTTGTAATTTTCTTAAGTATCAGAAATAGGGAGATAGTATGGATCTTGAGTCACTGAAGGCTTTTTTTACACTGGAAAATATTATGGAATTAATAGACAAATACCGGTCATTTGGCCCGCTGCCAGGGCTTTTTCTACCGATGCTTGAGGCTTTTTTGCCCTTTCTGCCGCTCTTTGTTTTTGTTATGGCCAACGCCAATGCCTTTGGATTATGGTTTGGATTTTTAATCTCTTGGGCAGGTGCAACAGCGGGGGCGTTAATAGTCTTTTCCATTGTCAGGAAATATGGGCAAAAGAAAATTTTAAGATTTCTTAAAAAAAATTCACAGGTTAAAAGGCTCATGGCTTGGGTGGAAAGGCATGGTTTTGGACCTCTGTTCATTCTTTTATGCTTTCCGTTTACTCCGTCAGCCGTTGTCAATATTGTTGCCGGCTTATCAAAAATAAGTGTAGCGCAATATATGCTTGCTGTAATGGCAGGAAAAATGGTGATGATTTTTACAATCAGCTTTGTCGGCTATGATTTGAAATCAATTATTACGCAGCCTGTCCGAACCGCCATTGTCGGAATTATTATTTTTATCCTTTGGTATGTCGGGAAAAGAATTGAAATAAAGATAAATAAGAGAATGGAAAAGGAGAGAGAATGAAACCTTAGGGAGCACGAAAGGGGAGGGACATGTGAAGGAGGCAATAAAAAAAGAAGGAATGGAATGGCTAAAAGCTTTCGCCATTGGTATTATTATCTTTATTTTTATTCGTGCTTTTTTCTTTTCAAACTATGTCGTTGAAGGCGAATCGATGATGCCGACGCTTGAAGATGGAAACAAGCTGATCGTTAATAAAATTGGATACCAGGTGGGAGACTTAAACCGCTTTGATGTCATCGTTTTTCATCACAACGAAGAAGAAGATTTTGTAAAAAGAATTATCGGATTGCCTGGGGATAAGATTGAATATCGCGATGATTACTTATATATTAATGGCGAAAAAGTGGCCGAACCATATTTGGATAAATATCGCAAACAAATTGCAGCAGGCAAGCTGACTGGTGATTTTACCTTAAAGGAAATAACCGGTGAAGAAATAGTGCCTGAAGGAAAACTATTTGTCCTCGGCGATAACCGCAAAAAGAGCTGGGACGGCCGACAATTTGGATTTATCAATGCTGAGCAGGTAGTCGGAAAAGTAAACCTCAGATATTGGCCATTAGAGGAAATGGATATTTCATTTTAAAAGATCTCTACGCAGGGGTCTCTTTTTTTGCCCTAAATTTTTACAGATTAGAGAAACAAAAACTCTTCTGCTTCTATGATAAAATACTTACATAGGATTGAACTGTATTTATTAGGAAAGGGGAGGGTTATCCGTGTCTGTACGATTATTAATAGGCCGGTCCGGAAGCGGAAAAACAGAGCTCTGTTTAAATGAAATTCGTAATGAGCTAAGGTCTAATCCCTATGATGGCCCGCCGATTATTTATTTAGTGCCGGAACAAATGACATTCCTATCAGAATATAAATTAATTACTACACCAGGTCTAGGCGGAATGATCCGGACCCAGGTTTTTTCATTTACTCGTCTTGCCTGGCGTATTCTTCAGGAAACAGGCGGCTTAAGCAGAAAGCATTTGAACAGCGTGGGAATCAGCATGCTGATTCGAAAAATTATCGATGAGAAAAAAGATGATCTAAAGCTTTTCCAGCGGGCTGCTAACAAAACTGGCTTTATCCAGCAAGTTGAAAAAATGATGACAGAGTTCAAAAGATATTGTGTTAAGCCGGAGGAATTGTCCTACAAGCAAAACCAATTCGAAAAAGGACAAGGAAATAAGGCGCTTCAGGATAAGCTTCACGATCTTGAATTAATCTACCAAAGTTTTGAAGAATCTCTGCACGAGAAATATATCGATTCGGAGGATTATTTTACCCTGCTTGCCAATCAGGCTGCCAAATCCGAATACTTGAAGTCTGCCCATATCTATATTGATGGATTCTATAGCTTTACACCTCATGAATATTTGGTCGTCGAGCAATTGATGAAGCATTGCCAAAAAGTAACGATTGCCTTAACGCTTGATAAGCCGTTTGATCAGGTGCCGCCAGATGAGCTGCATTTATTCAGAATGTCTGGAGAAAGCTGCCAGACATTAGTTGAAATAGCGAAGACCAATAATGTGCCAATTGAAGAGCTGCTTCTGACAGAGCAAAAAAGATGGAAGCACCCATCCTTAAAGCATCTCGAGAAAAACTTTGACTTCAGGCCTGCTGTAAGCTTTCTGGAGGAAACAAGCGTCCATATTGCACATGCGGTCAATCGCAGAGCGGAAATCGAAGGCATAGCCAGGAAGATTATTCAACTAGTCCAGAAGGAAGGCTACCGGTATCGGGATATCGCCATTCTTACAAGAAATGGCGCGGACTATTTCGGGATTATTGAAACGGTGTTCCAAGATTATCATATTCCTCATTTTATTGACCAGAAACGGACAATGCTTAATCATCCATTAGTGGAATGCATACGTTCTGTCCTGGAGGTCATAATCGGGAAGTGGCGCTATGAACCAATTTTCAGGGCTGTAAAGACAGAGCTGTTATTGCCAGTAAAACTCGATGCCGATGTCCTGCGCGAACAAATGGACAGGCTGGAAAATTATGTCCTTGCCAATGGGATACAAGGTGAAAAATGGACAAATAAAAAACGTTGGGTGTACAGGAGAATCCGTGGGCTTGAATTTGGGTCATTTGCCCAAACAGATGCAGAAAAAGAAACAGAAGAAGAATTAAATAGGCTTAGAACTATGATTGCTGAACCGATTGCAAGATTGTCAAGACGCTTGGATAATGCGAGCATCGGGCGGCAATATTGTGAGGCAGTTTATTTATTCCTGGAGGAATTGGATGTCCCTGCTAAACTGGAACAGTGGAAGCTTGCCGAAGAGGAAAAGGGAAATTTAGTTAAAGCAAGAGAGCATGGACAAGCATGGAAGGCCATTATGGAACTGCTTGATCAGTATGTAGAAATGCTAGGCGAAGAAGAGGTATCTTTAAAGGAATTTTCCTCTATCCTTGATGCAGGCATGGAGACGCTGAACTTTTCACTTGTCCCTCCAGGACTTGATCAGGTTACTACAGCAGACTTAGAGGTATCAAGGCTTTCAGACGTTAAAGCGGCTTTTGTCATTGGGTTGAATGAGGGCGTCCTTCCTGCGAAGTTTTCTGAGGATGGGGTATTGGCCGATGATGAAAGGGAGCTATTGCTCACAAAAGGCCTTAAAATAGCACCAACAGGTAAAACGAGGCTTCTTGATGAGGAATTTATCGCTTATAAATCTTTTGTAACCCCAACAGATCAGCTGTTTATCAGCTATCCGCTTGCCAACGAAGAAGGCAAAGCATTAATGCCGTCATCCTATATTAAAAGAATTCAAGATATATTGCCGCAATGCAAGCAAGATGATTATTTGGCAGATCCGGCAGAGCTGCCTGAAGAAAAGCAGCTGGAGTATGTATCTAATTTAGAGACTGCTATGGCTTTTCTTGCATCGCAGTTACAGCTGAAAAAGAGAAATTATCCAATCTATGATTTTTGGTGGGACGTATATAATTTTTATCTTAAGAATGATACTTGGAAACAAGCAGCCCTCAAGGTGCTTTCAAGTTTAAATTATGAAAACCGGACAGAAAAGCTGGATGGCCAGTTAAGCAAAGAGCTGTATGGGGACACCATTCAGGCAAGCGTATCAAGAATGGAACTATTTCATGGCTGTCCGTTTTCCCATTTTGCCCAACATGGATTAAAGCTTAGAGAACGGCAAATTTACCGCCTTGAAGCTCCAGATATCGGCGAGCTATTTCACGCAGCATTGAAATATATTGCAGAAACGGTAATGAATAGAAAGCTTTCCTGGAGTCATCTGACTAGAGAACAATGTGAAATTCTTGCCCAGGAAGCAGTGGAAAGCTTAGCGCCAAAATTGCAGAATGAGATTCTATTAAGCTCAAATAGGCATTTTTATATAAAAAGAAAGCTGGAGCAAATCATTAGCCGTGCATCCTATATTTTAAGCGAACACTCTAAGGCGAGCGGTTTTTCCCCAGTAGGCCTTGAGCTAAGCTTTGGCCCAAAAGGTGAACTGCCTCCGCTGACTTTTCCATTGAAAAATGGCATGAAGATGGAACTTATCGGCAGAATTGACCGGGTGGATAAGGCCCAGGATGACAAGGGAGTCTTTCTGCGTGTCATGGATTATAAGTCCAGCTCAAGAGATTTAAATATTAACGAGGTCTACTACGGACTTGCTCTGCAAATGCTGACATATTTGGATATCGTCATCACCCACTCAAAGATTTTAGTTGGGGCCGATGCAGATCCTGCAGGTGTATTATATTTTCATGTTCATAACCCCATCATCAGCACATCAAAAATGCTGACAATGGATGAAATAGAAGAGGAAATCTTTAAAAAGTTTAAAATGGATGGCCTCCTTCTTGGTGATGAAAATGTCATTAGGCTTATGGATCAGACACTGGATTCAGGAGATTCCACGATTATTTCAGCCGGCTTTAAAAAGGACGGCGATTTAACTAAACGCTCAAAAGTGGCAAGCCGCCAGGAATTTCAGGATTTGCGCAAATTTGTTAAGAACATTTATACAAAAACCGGCACGCAGATTGTTGAAGGGAATGTGGAAATATCGCCTTACAAAATGAAGGAGAGAACGCCTTGTACGTTTTGTTCTTTTAAGCCAGTCTGTCAATTTGACGAATCCCTTGAAGCCAATAATTATCGCGCACTGCCACAGCAGCCAAAGGAAAAAGTGCTTGAATTAATAAGAAAGGAGGCCGGCGGCCATGAAATCACAAATACCCGCTAAACCAAAAGAGGCAACGTGGACAGATAGCCAGTGGGAGGCCATCATGGCCAAAGGGCAGGACATCCTGGTAGCGGCTGCTGCAGGATCGGGTAAAACAGCCGTCCTTGTTGAAAGGATCATCAATAAAATTATTTCAGAGGAAGATCCAATTAATGTTGATGAGCTGCTTGTCGTTACTTTTACGAATGCTTCCGCAGCGGAAATGAGGCATCGAATTGGCGAGGCGATTGAGAAGGCCATCAATGCAAATCCAAAGTCTATTCACTTGCGCAAGCAGCTGGCACTATTAAACAAAGCCTCTATTTCTACACTGCACTCCTTCTGCCTGGAAATGATAAGAAAATATTATTATATGATTGATATCGACCCTGGATTTCGGATTGCAGATGAAACAGAAGCTCAGCTTTTACGGGACGAGGTGCTCAGTGAGCTTTTTGAAGAGGAGTATGGCAAAGAGGGAAATGAAGCTTTTTTTGCGCTTGTTGATACGTTTTCAAATGACCGAAGTGATGAAGCGCTTCAGGATATTGTTCTGGATCTATATGATTTTGCCCGCGCCAATCCTAACCCGGACCAATATCTTGATTCAATGGCTAAGATGTATGATGTTCAAAATGAAGCGAAAATTGAGGACCTTCCATTTACCCATGTTCTGCTGCAGGACGCCCAACGGCAATTAAATGGAGCAAAACAGCTGCTCGAATACGCCTTAGAACTGACGAAGGTACCTGGGGGACCAGCACCAAGAGCAGAAAATTTTATTGCGGATTTGCAGGTTGTACAAGGACTGTTAATGGCAAAAGGAGAATCCTGGGAAACACTTTACGAAGCGATGCAGTCATGGTCCTTTGGCAGATTGAAGACTTGCAAAGGTGATGAATATGACAGTCATTTAGCGGATAAGGCGAAACAGCTGCGTGATAAGGCGAAAAAAATCATTCAAGATCTGCAATCTGAACTTTTTTCTCGAAAACCGCAAAGCTACATTCGTGACATGAGTGAGATGAAGCCTCACATCGAAACGCTTGTCTCTGTTGTAAAATCATTCTCAAGCAAATTTGATCAAGTAAAAACCGAAAGAGGCATTGTCGATTTTGCCGACCTGGAGCATTATTGTCTTGATATTCTTGCTGAAAAACACGATGATGGCACTGTCATTCCATCAGCCGCAGCCTTAAGCTGCAAGAAGAAATTCAAAGAAGTGCTTGTTGATGAGTATCAGGATGTGAACATGGTCCAGGAGGCGATATTAAGACTGGCAGCTATTGATTCACGAGAAGAGGGCAATATGTTTATGGTCGGTGATGTAAAGCAAAGCATTTACCGCTTTAGGCTTGCTGAACCAAATTTATTTTTAGGAAAATATAATCGTTTTTCAGTGAATGGCGAAACAGCGGGATTGCGGATTGATCTTGCGAAAAATTTCCGGAGCCGCAAAGAGGTTCTCTATGGCACGAATTATATTTTTAAACAGCTTATGGATGTATCAGTGGGTGAAATTGAATATGATGAGGCCGCAGAGTTAATTCCTGGGGCACCATATCCTGAAGTGAATTCGTATCCTATAGAGCTTGCCATGATTGATATGCAGAGCCTAGATATAGAGGAGCCCGAAGAAAACAGCGGGGAAGGCTTTGATGCAGCTGACCTTGCTCAATCACAGCTTGAGGCAAGATATATGGCTGGAAAAATTAAAGAAATCATTGCTGGCAGAAAGGAAGTCTATAATCCTAAAACAAAATCAAGCCGTCCCGCTATGTATCGGGATATAGTCATTCTTCTTCGCTCGATGACTTGGGCGCCGCAAATTATGGAGGAATTTAAACAGCAGGGAATTCCAGTCTATGCAAATCTATCAACAGGCTACTTTCAAGCGACTGAGATTTCGATTATGATGTCGCTGCTGAAAATCGTTGATAATCCCTATCAGGATATCCCGCTTGCCTCTGTCCTTAGGTCACCGATTGTTGGTTTGTCAGAAAAAGAACTTGCACAAATTAGACTTCAAGATAAAAAATCTTCCTTCTATGATGCATTAGCTGCCTTATGCGCAAGTAAGCCTGATGCTCTTTTGGAAGAGCTGTATGATAAAGTCCGGCCATTTTACGATGGTCTGAAAGAATGGCGTTCAATGGCAAGAAAGGGTGCGCTGTCTGAACTTATTTGGCATTTATTAAGAGAAACCAGATTTTACGACTTCGTCGGCGGGCTGCCTGGCGGGAAGCAGCGGCAGGCAAACTTAAGAGCATTATATGACCGTGCACGCCAGTATGAATCAACCTCATTCAGAGGTTTATTCCGCTTCTTAAGATTTATTGAGAGGATGCAGGATCTTGGTGAAGATCTCGGTGCCGCCCGGGCCTTAGGGGAACAGGAGGACGTTGTTCGCCTGATGACGATTCACAGCAGCAAGGGATTGGAGTTCCCTGTTGTCTTTATAGCAGGTCTGGGCAGAGAATTTAACACAATGGATTTAAGAAAAGCATATATGCTTGATAAGGAATTCGGGTTTGCAGCAAAATATGTTAATGCCAAAAAGAGAATTTCCTACCCGACCATTGCACAGATGGCTTTTAAAAAGAAAAAGAAAATGGAAATGCTTGCTGAAGAGATGCGCGTACTGTATGTTGCTTTAACAAGAGCTAAGGAAAAATTGTATTTAGTTTCTTCGGTAAAAGATGCTGAAAAAAAACTTAGTAAGTGGGTTCAAAGTGCTGACAATACTCAATGGACATTAAACGAGTTTGACCGGGTATCAGCCAATTGCTTCCTGGATTGGATCGGTCCTTCTTTAGTCAGACATAAAGATTGTGAGATTCTTAGAGGAGAGGGAACAAGTATCAGCCCCCTTGCTGCTGAAGAAATTACTGCGCATCCTTCAAGCTGGACAATTCGGCTGCTTACGAGCGAGGATGCGGCCGGAATCACGGAGGAAACTGATAGCATTGATGAATCATTGCTGCAAAAGGTGTATGCAGGCGAGCCTGTTCCAGTCCAATCTCATTTAAAGGAAAGGGTAGCTGCACAGCTGTCATGGGCCTATCCTTATAAATATGCCTCTCGTCACCGCTCTAAGCAGTCGGTTTCAGAAGTAAAGAGACAAAGAGAGGTCTTTTCACAGGAGGACAGCGGAACAGAATTTGTCAAAAAACTAAATGGGCCGTTATTTGACAGGCCGCAATTTATGCAGGAGAAATCCTTATCACCGGCTGAACGCGGAACGGCTATGCATTTAGTCATGCAGCATGTTGATCTTAAAAAAGAGATCACAGTGAGCTCTATTGATGAAAAAATGGAGGAAATGGTCCAAAAAGAATTACTCACTCCTGAACAATATGAGGTCCTTGATCCAAGTGATGTCTATCGCTTTTTCGAAACAGACCTCGGCCAGCGGATGATCCTCGCAAAGGAACTTAGAAGAGAGGTGCCGTTTAGTTTTGCTTTTCCAGCCAGCGACATATACAGTGATTGGCAGGGGGAAGATGAAACGGTTCTCATTCAGGGAATCATTGACTGTATTTTCTGGGATGAAAAGGGCCTTGTCCTGCTCGACTATAAAACCGATCGGATTACCGGCCGGTTTAAAGGCGGAATTGCCGAGGCAAAGCCAATCCTAGAAGACCGCTACAAAGTGCAAATTCAAATGTACGCCAAAGCACTCGAGCAAATCCTCAAAAAACAAATCAGTGAACGCTACCTATTCTTCTTTGACGGCGGCCACATTTTATCACTTTAAAGCAATGGGGGTCAGTCCCCCGGCGGATTAACGCATTAACGCGATGGGGGTCAGGCCCCCGGTGGTTTAATGCGTCACAGTGCCGGGGGACTGACCCCTTTTTTTAGTTGTTTCCGACTGTAGGCTGGTCAATCAGATTGGTGTCTAGGACGTTATTGGCATTTAAGCCGTTATTAGCAAAAATAATACCGCCCGTATTCAGTGCACCTTGACCAGTAGTTGATTTAGCATTGCTTTTCGGAGAAATATAAACGGAATCACCAAATTGAACAATGCCGCCACTGACATTTATGATTTGCACGGGACCAATAATTGCTGGCATAGCATACATCCTTTTTATAAAAACATTTGTGTTCCATCTGACCCCAATATTATATCCGGCTTTAATTGGCGGATATGTTTGACTCTTGCTTCCATTGCGATATGTTTGCTGCTTCCTATATGAATGACTGAGGCAGCAGATGCACCGAGGATATCTATATTATTAACTTTGATGATCGGTTTAAGATTCGTTGTCTGCATAGTCATCCTTTCCACAATAGGCTCCATGGGAATCGGCATGGAGAAGACATCGTATTTTCTAAAGCTTCCTTCATTGGTGAAAAATAGCTCTTCTTCCCGCTTGACGGCCAGTGCCCTAGATAGGCAGTGGATAAAAGCGGAATCGCCAATCTCAGCAACAGAAGAGTGTGACAGCGCATCTACCTTTAAATGATCAACAACAGATGTTCGAACAAACATCATGAACTACTCCGTTTCCAGCGGAACAAATGGTCCAATAATTAATGATTCTGCTGGTGTATCAAAGATTGAACTTTGCTGAATCGTTTCTGCATCGCCAACGATTAATACGGAGGAGCTGGATACCCCAATCACCCTGATGCTTCCGACACAAAGCTCCCGATTATAGACTTGAAAATTCATTCATTCTTCAACCCTTTCATGTTTTCAGGCAGATTTTGCATAAAAGTGTGGACCCCATTTTGAATTTCTTGCTTTAATTGATTGATAATGTTTTCAATTAAAGCATCCTGTTCCTGATCATTTCGGGAAGTATGCGGGATTTGCTTGAGATGGTGGCTGATTCTGTTTGGCAGCTGTCTGAGAATGTCATCCCTGATAAAGTCAACGCAGGATGGATCGGCTGTAATATCTAACTTTTGCTCTGCCTCTGCAACAATTTTAGGCAGATTGCTTTCTAAAAATTCCCGGATCGCATCTTCAATTTTGATTGTTCTTTGCATAAGATTTTCAGGTGAAAAAGGCGGGGTATGAATCTGATTATTGCCCACCGCAAAATCCTCGATGTTTTCCAAATCAGAAGGATTTAATCCAATATTCAAGGTACCTTCAAGTGTTTCAACCTTAAGCTGATCAAACTTATATTCAATTGTATCGATATTAATCGCAGGCCGGGTTTTTAAGTTTTCTGTTTCCGTTTCAAGCAGCTGTATTTTTTTCTCAAGTGCCTGAATCCTCTGTTCCTGATAGGAGATAAAATGATGCAGCTGCTGAAGATAAGAATAAATATCCATTTTACAAACACCGCCCTTTTTTTGACTTTCGTTAAGATGTAGACGTTAAAGGAACCTGAGGTGACTGAAGCAAATCGGTTGTAATAATATCCGAAGCTACAGGAGCCGGCTTGGTAAATCCCCCAGTGTTATATAAGTGTGAGCTTGGTTTAATGATTCCTGCACTGCCAATCTGCAGAACGGATGAATTGGTAACACCGCCAATTTTAATATAATGAATATGAATGGATTGCTGTATATAAAAATTCATAAATAATCACCTTTATTATGCATTTAATAAATTCCCTTGATCAAAGGTATCCACATCAAAGGTATTGGTTGAGCTTTGATGGTTATTTACCTGAAGGCCATCTCCGGTATTAAATGAACCGGCACCGGCAAAAGTTTTTGCACTTGAAATGGGCATTATTTTATATACATCCCCAATATTAAAAACCCCGCCATTCCCTATAGATAATACTTGAGCGACTCCGACTATGGCTGGCATAAATAAAAACACCCTTTTTTAGAAATTCCTAGTTACATCGTATGTCTCAAAAGAAGGATTGTGATTAGAATGCCTAAATTGACTTTACAGCTTTATTTAATTAAGTTATTCTGATTTGAGATGTGAAAAATTGAAATTTTTGGAAACGGGAGAACCGTCCCCATGTTTCTATGAGGAGGATTTATGAACCAAATAAGACCTGTTCAAGAGAAGGAAAGGATTATTTCTTTAGATATGATGAGGGGATTTGCTATTCTTGGCATTTTCCTTGTAAATATGCTGTCTTTCCACTCGCCATACCCGTATTTGAATCCTGAAAAGTGGTGGGGGGGACCCGCAGATCAGGCTGTCTATTCACTGATTGATATTTTTGTGCAGGCAAGTTTTTATACTCTTTTTTCTTTATTATTTGGCTATAGTCTGGTCATTTTTCGGGAGAGAGCTATTTCAAAAGGTTTGCCATTTCGGACAATGGCTGTCAGAAGGCTGTTAATGCTCTTGATTATTGGGATGATCCATGCATTTTTCATTTGGCATGGCGATATTCTTATAACCTATGCATTGATGGGTTTTTTATTTCTGCTATTTATAAAATTAAAAGGAAAGAGCTTACTAATAATAGGAGCTTGTATTTATATCATTCCAAATGTGCTCCTTGTTATGCTGCTTGCGGTTGCGGTCCTCTTTGATCCCACTGCATCATCAGAGCCTTTATATGATCCGCAGTTGGCCAGTGAAGCTCTTGCAAACTATCAAAATGGCACTGTTTCAGCGATTTTCAGGCAGAGATTTAACGATTGGTATATGGCGAATAATCTTGCTTCCTTGCCTCTTATGATAATCTCTATCCTCCCATTATTTTTAATAGGAGGAGGGGCAGCAAAGCTGCAATGGCTAGAGGCGCCAAAAAAGCACTGGAGATGGCTGCGATTCCTTATGATATCTGGGCTTGCAGGAGGAATGGCTTTCAAGTTAGTGCCTTATATTTTTGGACAAAACTTAGCAACCGACTATATGCAGGATATTTTTGGCGGGCCCCTGCTTGCTATTGGATATGGGTTGGGTATTGCTCTTCTTGCCGAAAAGATAAAAATGAAAAAGATACTTTCTCCTTTCTCCTATATTGGCAAGCTATCAATGAGCAATTATCTTTTTCAGTCGATTATCGCAACCTTCATTTTCTATCATTATGGTTTAGGATTTTACGGAAAAGTTTCCGTATTAACAGGAACGATCCTAGTAATCCTTATTTATCTTTTGCAAATAGTGCTGAGCAGACTATGGATCAGCCGCTTCTATTACGGGCCGGTTGAGTGGGTTTGGAGAAGCTTTACTTATTTCAATCTGCCAAAATTAAAGCGGGATACAAAATCACTGGGGCAATAATTAAGGATCCTGAGGCCCTATCCGTATATTTTTTTCTATCAATATAGACCAAAAAACTGTATAATTTAGAATATTACTAAAACATATTTTAGCAAAAGGATGGGATGTTCATATGAAATTCGTAACTGCTGAATGGAATGGAGAAGCCTTTGTCGGAGTAATGGACAAGGATGATAGAAGAGTTCTGCCAATTGGACAAGCCAGTGAAAAGCATTTCGGAAATAATACTTTTCCTGCAACACTGGCAGAGTGTATTGCATTGGGAGAAAGTTTTACAGAAAAAGTACATAGTTTGCTTGAAGCTGACAATGAGGAGCTATATGTACCGGTTGATTCAGTAAAATTGCTGGCTCCAATTCCGCGTCCATCCAAAAATATTTTCTGTGTTGGAAAGAATTATGCCGATCATGCCATTGAGATGGGAAGCAAGGATGATATTCCAGAGCATGTCATGGTATTTACTAAGTCACCGACAACAGTCATTGCTCACCAGGATAAGGTGATGCACCATGCAGATGTAACGAATGAGCTTGATTATGAAGGGGAGCTTGCGGTTATTATTGGTAAAAAGGGAAGAGGCATTAAAAAGGAAGATGCACTTAACTATGTCTTTGGCTACACCATTATTAATGATGTGACAGGCAGAGATCTGCAAAAGCGCCATAAGCAGTTCTTTATTGGAAAAAGCCTTGACACAACCTGCCCGATGGGTCCATGGGTCGTTCATTCCTCAGCTGTTGGAAATCCAAATAATCTAGACATTCAGACAAAAGTAAATGGGGAAGTAAGACAGCATTCTAATACAAAACACTTTATTTTCCCAGTTGACGAAGTAATCTCTGTTTTATCTAAAGGCATGACACTTGAACCGGGAGACATTATTGCAACAGGCACACCTGCGGGAGTTGGAAAAGGCATGAAGCCGCCGCGTTTCCTTCAGCCAGGAGATGTTGTAGAAATCACTGTCGAAAAAGTGGGAACACTTTCAAATCAAATAGAGGGTTAATTTAAAAAGAGTCTGGTCCTTTTTGCGAGAGAAGATGCTTGAATCCGCTGAAAAGGACAGGCTTTTTAATTTGTCACAATATTGTCATACACGAATTCTGCCAGACCCTTTCCTTTAGTATTTTTATTTTGGATATGGTATGATGTATTCGATTTGAAGTTAAGTTAAGGAGGATATTTAATGATTCACGCTCACATAACGACATGGCTTTTAGCAATTATTCTTTTCTTTGTAGCTCTTGGCTTACATAAAGGCGGAAAATCAAAAGGTTTAAAAGTCGTCCATATGACTTTAAGGCTGTTCTATATTTTAACTATAGGCACAGGCATATGGATTTTAAGCAGCCTGCACAGTATTGATTCCTTATATATGTTAAAAACGATTGTTGGTATTTTGGTGATTGGCATGATGGAAATGATTCTGGTGCGTGCGGTAAAAGGGAAGAATACAGGAATGTTCTGGCTGCTATTTATTGTATTCCTGATAGCTGTTCTTTACTTAGGATTTCATGTTCTTCCGCTGACTTTCCTTACTTAATTCGTCAAAATTCGTCATTTTTCCAGAAAAAGCTGCATTAATGGGCAGCTTTTTCTTTTTTTTATGTTAAGTTGGCAAAATTTATGTTATTTTTATCTTAATATCTTAATGAAAAATAAATGGTGGGTTCATCGGATGACACAAGATAATGAGAAAAGCTTGCAGGATCAGTTCCTTGAGCTTAAAGAGCGCCTTATGGTATCTGAACAATACTATCAATCTCTTTTTAGTTATATAAATGATTTTGTATATAGTATAGAAGATAAACTTGCCGAACTGGCTAATTTTGACCATGATACAGGGCTGCCTAATCGTATGCGTTTAACTAGACAGCTGGAAAACATGCTTAAAGTGGCCAAGGCCAAAGATAGGCAGCTTGCTGTTCTTTCTATTGATATGGATCGCTTCAAAATGATTAATGATAGCCTTGGCCATTTTGCTGGGGATATTATCTTGAAAGAATTGGCCTACAGAATTGAAAAAGTGCTCCCAGGCGGGGCATACATAGGCAGGTTTGGCGGGGACAAATTCACTGTCATATTATCAAAAGAAGTAAAAATAGAAGAGGTTATGAAAACCTGCAAGCCTATCTTAGAGGAAATTGCTAAATCCATCATTTTTGATGATCATGAGTATTTTATAACAGCTAGCATAGGTGTCAGCTTTTATCCTAATGATGGAAGAGATGTCCATGTACTCCTAAAAAACGCTGATGTCGCGGGTAATCGCTCGAAAGCGCAGGGAGGAAACAGAATTACGTTTTTCTCCACTGAAATGAATGAGCAGGTTTCATCAAGGCTTGAGATGGAAAGTTATTTAAGAAGAGCGATTCAAAAGGGCGAATTTTATTTAATGTTCCAGCCCTTAATTGATCTGCATACAGGAAGGGTATTTGGAAGTGAGGCATTAATCCGCTGGAACCATCCATCACTTGGCACTATACCGCCGGCTGACTTCATTCCGCTCGCAGAAGAAACAGGGTTGATTAAAGAAATTGGAAGCTGGGTTCTAAAACAGGCGTGCAGGCAGAATAAGGAATGGCATCTTCTTGGCCATGAGGATTTGTCAGTAGCTGTGAATGTATCGGCCTATCAATTTCAGCAGCCCGGTTTTTTAGATGATGTGAAAAATGCATTGGCAGAAGCTGATCTAGAACCGAAATATTTAACGCTGGAATTAACGGAGAGCACGATGCTCCATAATGTCGAATACAGCATTTCAGTTATGAAGGCACTGCAGGATTTTGGCGTAAAAGTCTCCATAGATGATTTTGGTACAGGCTACTCATCGCTTAGCTATTTAAAGAATTTGCCGATTAATACATTGAAGATTGATCGGTCATTTATTAATAATCTTCGAATTGATACGTTCGATGTTGCCATTGTCAAAGCGATTATTACAATGGGGCAGGGCTTGGAAGTGAAAGTTTTGGCAGAAGGGGTAGAAACAAAGGAACAGATGGATCTTTTGAAGGAACTGAATTGTCATTATGCACAAGGTTTTTATATCCATAAACCATTGACCTCAGCTGATTTTGAAGAAGGACTTCATACTAAATAAAAATCGGCCATAATCATCTGCACGAAAGGTTTGCTGCAGAAGATTATGGCCATTTTTTCTGTTTAGGAGGAAATCTTTTCAATTACCATCCTTTTTCCGCTATTTAATGTGAATTCAAAACGATCATTCGTCTTCTCATAGTAATTAAAATGATGCTGTACATTGCAGATATGTTCCTGATTATCAAAAACGATGAAATTTACTCCGCTCTTTCTTTTGCTGCCTCCAAGGAACGCAAGCTGATTGTAGCAATAAATACAATCATAAACGGAAAAATCCATGGAATTTAAGGTGGTTACAAATTGAAAAAATGCATCGTCCGACATGTCATTTAATAATTTTTCCAATGATAAAACAAGAAGCTTGCGGATGCGGATGGTATCCTGATCTTTCAGAAGAATAATTTCATCATTTGCGGTAAGTTTTCCTTCCTCAAATAATGTTCCTTTTCTCCATCGTTTAAATCGAAATATCTCAATTTCCTGGTGGAGGAATTCATCTAATAATGAAGCTTCTTCAGTTTCTTTATCAAAAAATACCCATTGATCATTTATATATTCAATGGTCCCTTCATTAAATGCACGGGATTGGTAATCTATAAGTTTCGTTCGCTGCTGCCTATTCATACAATACCTCCAATTGCTGCACTCAATATCTTTCTAGACATTTTTCATAGTATTTAAACCAAACAGGTGGCTTAATTACTTAAAGAAAATTTAGTGAAAATCTCCCTATTAAAGGATATTCTGTGAAAGGGTTTTCTGATACAGAATCGTATTCCCAAAATGGTATTTGTGATAATAGCACAGAGATTTCACATATTATTGTTTGACGGAAAATGAATTAAAGGCTAATCTAAAAGAGTTGTAAAAAGGACGTTTGCAGGAGGTGCTCTTATGAAAAAAGGGCTGCTGTCTATCATATTAATCCCTTTTTTGTTTATATACGCTCTGCCGGCAGGGGCAGCCGATCCTAATGATCGGAAATGGCAGGATGAATCGGTTTATTTTTTAATGGTGGATCGCTACAGCAATGGGAATACGGATAATGATTATCATGTGGATTCGTTAGATCCAGACGCTTTTCATGGCGGGGACTTTGAAGGGGTCATCGGAAAATTGGACTACATAAAAGATATGGGCTTTACGGCCATCTGGCTTTCGCCTATTTTTGATAATGCTGATAAAGGATATCATGGGTATTGGGTCAATGACTTCCGCAGCACAGAAGAGCATTTTGGCACACTGGACGAGTTCAAGACCCTAGTGGATCAAGCCCATAATAAAGGGATAAAGATTATCCTGGATTTCCCTGTTACACATATTTCTGACACACATCCTTGGGTGACGGATGAATCAAAGAAGGACTGGATCCTTTCAGAAAAGGAAACAGAAGCGGACGGTCCCGAACCGTTTGACTCAAGCTGGCTGAACGGGCTGCCTAAAGTGAATCTAGATCATAAAGAGGCAGGGGACTATTTAATTGAAACTGCCAAATGGTGGGTGACTGAGACAGATATCGACGGTTTAGTCATTGATGAGGTAAATAAAACTCCAAATAGTTTTTCTTCCGAATTATCCAAAGAAGTAAAAGGATTAAAGGATAGCTTTTATCTGTTAGGAGAAATACAGACAACCGATGCAGAAACAATTGCCCAGTCTCAAGGTAATGGAATGGATGGGTTTATTGACTATCCGCTTGCAAAGGTGTTAAGACCTTCGTTTTCGGAGGTTGACCAGCCTTTAACTCAATTGATAGATGCAAAGGAAAAAAATATGAAGCTCTATTCTGACCCTTATTTAATGGGGACCTTAATGGATGATCATAAAACTTTCCGCTATACGAGAGATTCAATTACGAAAAACCAGCATCCGGGACCAAGATGGAAACTTGCTTTGACCTATCTTTACACAACTCCAGGCATTCCGATTGTTTATTATGGCAGTGAAATTGCTTTAGATGGGGGCTTTGGAACAGATAATCACAGGCAAATGGATTTTCGGACAGATAAGGAGCTTGTTGATTACATTACAAGTCTTGGCGAGTTAAGAAATAACTTCCCTAGCCTAACCAGAGGTCAAATGGAGATTCTTGGTGAAAAGGAAAATTTAATTGTTTATAAACGAACATATGAAAATCAAACTGCTGTTATTGCGATAAATAATAGCTCAGAATCCCAAAATATTGCTATTGATGCGGATAAGCTGGCAAAAGATAAGGAGATTAGAGGACTTTTATCTGATGATCTTGTAAAAGAAGAAAACGGCCAATACCAGCTATTCCTTGACAGAGAAGAGGCGGAAATTTATCTGCTTGCTGAAAAATCAGGGTTAAATATCCCGTATGTCATCGTTTCAATTCTTATTTATGGAGCATTTATTGGCTTTATCTTTTACCTTTGGAAAAGATCAAAAAAACAGCGTGCGAACGAATAGAAAAAAGGGGCTGCTTATCTTGCAGCCCCTTTTTGATTACCAGCATATACGCTTTTTATCTATAATTCACAAACTGAACATCCACAGTCAGGTCAGCTTCCTTGACGGCAGCAATGACCGTTTGCAAATCATCTCGGTTTTTGCCTGTTACGCGAATTTGATCATCTTGAATTTGGCTTTTCACCTTTAATCCGCTGTTTTTGATAAGGGTATTAATTTTCTTCGCATCTTCTTTATCGATGCCTTGAGCGATTTTCGCCCGCTGTCTCACTGTACCTCCAGATGCACCCTCGATCTTTCCGTAATCAAGATTTTTAATAGGCACACCTCTTTTAATCAGCTTGCCAAGCAGGACATCCTTAAGCTGGCCGAGCTTGTACTCATCATCTGAAACAAGAACAAGCTCTTCCTTATCAAGGGATATCTGGCTTTTACTGCCCTTGAAATCATAGCGGGTCTGGATCTCCTTCATGGCAATATTTATTGCATTTGTTACCTCAGAAAAATCAACTTTGGACACAATATCAAATGAGCTCTCTTTTGACATAAACCTGCCTCCTCCTTCACACCTAATAGCAGAGTTTCACTTATGCTTTAAATTATAGTAAAATATAGCAGTCCAGACAACTAAAGGGAAATATATGGATTTGAAAAATAAAGGAGATTTGTTAACGATGGCATTACATGATTTGATTGGACGAGTAGCCAATCTAAAAGTTGAAAGAATAGCCGAATTCGGCTGCTTTCTAACTGACGGTACAAACGATGTATTATTACATAATAACGATACAGACATGAAACTGGAAGTAGGGCAGGAGGTAGACGTTTTCCTTTACACAGACTCGCAGGGGAGAATTGCTGCCACAACTACTATTCCTGACATTACGGCAGATACCTATGGATGGGCTGAAGTCAGCGACATAAAGCAAGGTATCGGCATCTTTATCAATATTGGCATAAACAAGGACATGCTTCTAGGCATAGATGACCTGCCTGTTCACCGCGAAGTTTGGCCTGAAAAAGGGGATATGCTTTACATTACCCTAAAGGTGAATAAAAATAACCGAATCTATGTCAAGCTTGCCACAGATCCAGTTATTGATGAAATATCTGTAAAGGCTCAAAGAGAAGATTTTAACAAAAATATTCATGGATTTATATATAGAACAGCAAAAGTCGGTAGCTGGATTCTTACAGCTGAAGGCTTTAAAGGGTTTATTCATAAATCCCAGAGGAAAACTGAGCCTAGGCTTGGTGAGAAGGTAGAGGGAAGAATCGTTGATGTCAAACAAGACGGAACTATCAATGTCTCTTTGGCACCGCGAACGCATGAGGCCCTTGACGAGGATGCTGAGGCTATCCTTACTTATTTGAATTCCCGCAATGGAGCAATGCCTTACAGTGATAAAAGCCAGCCTGAAGACATAATGGATCGTTTTCATCTAAGCAAGGCTTCATTTAAGAGGGCACTTGGCAGACTTATGAAGGATGGGAAGGTCTATCAGGAGGACGGCTGGACCTATATCAAAAAGGACCAATAAAAGGGCAAGCATGGCGCTTGCCCTTTTTTAAGTCATTTATAGGTGATCTGTCTTTTTAGAATATTGATTTTTCCCGGCTTTGCGGTTTTTTTCGCGCATCATGTTTTTTTCATGGCGCAATGCATTATTGTCCTTTGCTTTCTTGTCATTATCAGAAGTATGTGACATAGTTAAAAGCTCCTTTCTCCTTTTTACATTGCACCATGTATTGTTTGTAATAAAGGAAAAAGTATACCCGTGAACAAAGGGGCAAAATCAGCGCAGTTTTATTAAAAACCCCTGTAAAATTTCGCCGTTGGTTTCCACTCCAGGCGCTACGCGCACCTTAGGGCGGTTCGGGAGCCTCCTCGTCGCTAACGCTCCTGCGGGGTCTCCCCTGAACACGCTTCTCCCGCAGGAGTCTTCGCGCCTTCCGTTCCAACCAACTAAGTTATTAATCAACATTTCCCATTATCACAGTTTATTTAAAAAGAAAATCGCAATGGTGCCAGATCCTGTGTGTGCACCGATGGCAGAGCCGATCGAGGAAATATAAAACTCCTTCACACCTAGCTTTTCAGCGATCAGTTCTTTCATTTCGTTTGCCATATTTTCATCATCAGCATGGCTGATGCCAACTATTTGGCTTTCGAGTGAATCTCCTCTTTCTTTCATAACTTCAATAATACGGTTGAAAAGCTTCTTTTTCCCCCGATGTTTTTCAAGAGGGACAAGCTTTCCATCTTCTACATTTAATAGTGGCTTAATATTCAGCAAGCCGCCTAAGAATGCTGATGCCTTTGATACGCGGCCGCCTTTTGCAAGATAATCAAGATCTTCAACAGTAAATAAATGCTCCATATGCTTGCAGCGAAATTCAATATCCTGCAGTATCTCTTCTTTTGAAGCCCCTGCATTGGCCAGTTTTGCAGCTTCCAACACAATAAGGCCATAACCAAGGGAAGCACATTTAGAGTCAATAATTATCAGATTAAAATCTGGGTACTTTTCTTTGACCTGATTACTGATCATAACGGCGGTCTGATAGGTACCGGATAGTTCTGAAGAAAAAGCTATGTATATGCCATCCTCATTCTTTTCGGCCAGCTCTGTAAATGCTTCCTCAAAAAGATGCGGGGAAACCTGTGAGGTCTTCGGGACCTTGCCCTCTCTTATGGCTTGATATACTTGTTTTGAATCTATTGTTTTCACATCTTCATATTCGTTTCCGTCTATTTCAACCTTTAAGGGAAGAAGGGTCACATGATTCTCTTCATAAAAGCTTAAAGGCAAGTCACATGCGCTGTCAGTTAATATTTTTACTGACATATCAACACCTGCTTTCACAATTTCTTCCTTTAAGTTTATAGAATTTATGGTAATAAGACAATAAAAAACGCTATGAAGAGCACAGATGCTATGTATAAGAAAAGGACTGCAGTCACATGCTTTTATTGAGGAAATTTGCTAACATCCGGAGGGATTGCATGCTTCACAGCTTTTTAACCCTGTTACTAATAGCGGCATTTTGGCCTTTTCAAACAAATGAATCGCATAAACCTTTTGAAAATAAAGGGATGTACAGCCAAGCAGAAGCGGGAAATCCAATCTTTCAGAATATAAAAGTAAGTGGGGGAAAAGGGGAATACCATATATCTGGAGAGGCACGTCCGATAAATGGTGAATTCTTTTATATGATTGAAGATGGCCATAATGAGTTAGTGACAATAAAAAGAGTTAAGACTGACTTCTTGTATCCGGCATGGTCTAATTTTCAACTGAGTGTCAAAGTTAAGGCCCCATTGAAGGGAACATTAATTTTATGCCTTTTTGAAAAAGGTGCTAACGAAAAAATCATTCATTCTTTGCCGATTGTCCTAGAAAAAAGTTAAGACAGGGGTCTAGCCCCTGTCTTATTAGCCTTTTAGGGAAAGGTTATCAAGCTCTTCCTGCATTTGACTTAACTGGCTTTGTTCGGCCCGTGTTGAATTGGCGAATGCTGAACTAATAGCATTTTGCGCTTTTTGAAATGCCATTTGCTGCTCATCAGCACCAGTATTTTTTGCCAAATCAACAAATCGTCTTGCATCTTGAAATAGCCTGTTTCCCATATTTAAACTCCTCCAAGAGAAGATTCATTCACATTCTTTAACTTTTCAGCCTCAGCTTCAGCATAAGTACTGTGATATGGGATACGCTCAGCGTGTTTTGAAACTGCATCTACACCCTGTTGCACAAATCGTTTAGATTTACTTCGTCTGCCCATTCGAATCCCCTCCATTTGAAGTTTGAAACAGCTATCCCGCTGTCTCGTTTGTTAGTATGCTCTGCCTTAATTATTTTACAAAAGGAGGTTATTGGATATTATTTTAGGTTCAACAATTCCTTTAAATAAAGTGCAACCCCATCTTCTTCATTTGTCAGTGTTACATGATTGGCAATGGATTTGACTTCATCAATAGCATTGCCCATAGCAATACCATGCCCAGCATAATCAAGCATCTCAAGATCATTGTCTTCATCACCAAAGGCAATAATCCTTTTTGCCGGAATGCCGTAATAATCAGCAGCCTTTTTAAGCCCGCCAGCCTTACTTAAACCGGCCTTCACTATTTCAATGACAGGCCATGGCGCTCCCCAGCTTCTATGATTGATAACTTCCGCATGAACGGCCGAAAGATGATCTCGGATAGATTTTACATCGTTCTCGTCCGTGTGGATAAGCAGGCTAGTTGGAGAATCATTCAATAAATTACGCAGATCTCCTGTTGTTACATTCGGCTCGCCAAATCCAAATATTTCAAGAAGCTTTTTGTCCTGATAATGAAAATATACATCATCAATAACCTCAGCGATGATATTATGAAAGCGAAAAGAAGTGCATGCCTCCACAATTTCTTTAGCAACATCTATTTCAAGCGGAGAATGATACATGCCCCAGTTTTTATCCTTTGGATGATGAACAAAGGCACCATTAAAATTGACAATTGGCGTATCCAGATTCATTTCATGATAATAGGTTTCGCTGGAACGGAATGGCCTGCCGGTTGCAATCATAACCACATGACCTTGTTCTCGTGCTTTTTGGATAATCTTTTTTGTGCTTTCTGAAATGGTCTTATCATCCTTTAATAAGGTACCGTCAAGGTCTAAGGCAATTAAATGTTTTTCTGGCAAAATGTTCACACCCTTTTTTATAATATTTAACCAGCAATGAAGGCACAATGCTTATTGCTTGGGAAAAAATGGTCTAACATGGTACACTATCAATGATATTTAACAATAATGAATGGATATGAACGTTAGTTTTAGACTATATCCACTATGTTAACAAATAAACCTATTTTTTTGTAATAAAGTGTATCTTTTTAACAATTGTTTAGATAGGGTTACAGGAAATTTAGGAGGCCTTTACATGATTGGTGTTGAAAAAATTAAAATAGCCGATGTACCGCTGCTCCACATTGCCCAACAGGATCAATGGAATGATGAATTGCCATTTGTCATTTTTAACCATGGTTTTACAAGCAGAATGGAATTTAATCTCCATTATGCTTACCTCTTAGCGGAAAAAGGCTTTCGGGTTGTCCTGCCTGGTGCCCTTTATCATGGAGAAAGAAATGCTGGACAAGATGGATATAAGTTAAGCTTACACTTTTGGGACATCGTTTTGCAGACGATTGAGGAACTTGAAATTATTAAAGAATCCTTCGAAGACAAAAACATCATAGATCCAAAAAGGATAGGTGTTGTTGGCACTTCCATGGGCGGCATTGTAACCTTAGGTGCACTTGTGAAATATCCATGGATCAAAGCGGCTGTCAGTCTGATGGGGAATCCGCACTACGAGAAGTTCTCAGGGATGCAAATCGATGAGCTAAAAAAGAAAGGCTATGAGATTCCCCTTTCGGAGAGAGAATTATCACAATTAAGAGTTAGGCTCAGGGATTACGACTTAAGCTTGCAGCCAGAAAAGCTCAACGGCAGACCTCTGCTTTTTTGGCATGGAGAAAAGGATCCAGTTGTCCCTTTTAAACCAACATATCATTTTTATGAAACAATTATTCCTTTATATCAGGAAAATCCGGAAAAGCTAAAGTTTATCCGTGACAGCCATGCTGGGCATAAGGTAAGTGCTGCAGGAGTTTTGGAAACGGTGAAATGGTTTGAAACCTATTTGTAAAATTCCTGGTGTGCCTGGTTTTCTATTCAGCCAATAATTTGATATGATATCAGTAAATAGGCAAAAAAAAGGAGCGTGTGAAGATGGATCAGGACGTAAAAGACAGCATAATGGGTGCTCTAGAGCTTGTGGTAGACCCAGAACTTGGCATGGATATTGTAAATCTTGGTTTAGTATATGATGTCAAAATGGACGAAGAAGGGTTAACTACGATTGAAATGACATTAACATCGATGGGATGTCCTTTAGCTGGAACAATCGTTGAAAACGTTAAACAGGCGTTAGCAGACATTCCAGAAGTTAAGGGTGTTGATGTAAATATTGTCTGGAATCCGCCATGGTCAAAAGACCGCATGTCAAGATATGCTAAGATTGCATTAGGAATTCGCTAATTAAAGGAGATCTTTATGAAAAATAAAGTTATTTTAGTGAGCTCTGATCAGCTTGGAAAAGGGGATAAAGAGCTAGGGGAAGGTGTTCTTGAAACCTTCTTTACCTTATTAAAACAAAGGGAAGACCTCCCTGCAGCCGTTTTCTGTATGAATCGCGGGGTTTTTACGCTGACTGATGAATCCTTTGTCTCTGTTCACCTTAAGGAGCTTGAGGAAAAAGGTGTAGAGGTCGTCGCATGCAAGACATGTGTAGATTATTATGGAATAGAAGAAAAATTAGCAGCTGGCAAGATCAGCGGAATGCCTTATTTTATCGAGTTAGCATCTAAATATGAAGTTATCACTATTTCTTAGACAGCAGGAAACTTTCCTGCTGTTTTCTTTTTCTTCTTCTTTCTCTATTTATCCGTGAGTATGTGAGATATAGCACTTATTAAATGTTCAATATTTCCTATAATCAAATGGGAAAGATCACTAAGATATACATTTAACACGGAATTCTAGAAGGAGGATTATCCTGTGGCATTTAACCGTGATTTTGATAAAGATCCTTTTATTGTTATTTGGGAATTAACTAGAGCCTGTCAGCTTAAATGTCTGCATTGCCGTGCAGAGGCACAATATAGAAGAGATCCACGTGAATTATCCTTTGAAGAGGGAAAAGCATTAATTGATCAAATTTATGAAATGGACAATCCAATGCTAGTATTTACGGGCGGGGACCCGTTAATGCGCGAGGATGTATTTGATATCGCCGAATACGCAGTGAAAAAAGGTGTACGTGTTTCCATGACACCAAGTGCAACTCCGAATGTAACGAAAGAAGCAATTGAAAAGGCAAAGAATGTAGGATTATCCCGCTGGGCATTCAGCCTTGATGGGCCAAACGCTAAGGTTCATGACCATTTCCGCGGAACATCAGGTTCCTTCGATTTAACTATTGAGCGGATTAAATATTTGCATGAACTTGAAATCCCAGTACAAATCAATACAGTTATTTCACGTTATAACATCGATTATCTTGATGAAATGGCCGAATTAGTTGATAAGCTTGACTGTGTGCTTTGGAGTGTCTTTTTCCTTATTCCAACAGGAAGAGGGCAGGAATCTGATATGATTTCCCCCGTTGAACATGAGAAAGTGTTTATTTGGCTTTATGAACTGAGCAAAAAAGTCAAATTTGATATTAAAACAACTGCAGCACAGCATTACCGCCGTGTAGTTATCCAGCATAAAAGGCGGGAAGAAAAGGCGCAAAATAAGGATATTCAATATTTGGATGCCTTAACCCAACAAGGTTTGACTGGTTCTATTGATGGCTTAGGCAGGGCGCCAAAGGGTGTTAATGATGGTAATGGTTTCGTATTTATCTCTCATATTGGTGATGTTTATCCAAGCGGATTATTGCCAGTTAAAGCGGGAAATGTCAGAGAGCAGCCATTAGCAGAAATTTATCGGGAATCCCCAATTTTTAAAGATTTAAGAAACCCTGATAAATATAAAGGGAAATGCGGGGTTTGCGAGTTTAGAAATGTTTGCGGCGGATCACGTTCTCGTGCATATGCCATGACAGGTGATTATATGGAAAGTGAGCCATACTGTGTCTATATTCCAATGGCATTAAGAAAAAAAGAATCTTCCGCACAATAAGGGTCATTCCCCCGGAACCTCACTGGGGGCAGGGCCTTTTTATTTTATTCTATTCTTAAAACAGACGTATATATATAACCTAAGGGCGATGTGGTAAAATAGTTTAAAATCCCTCTTATTGGAGCTGATAGAATGGAAAAAGAAATGATAAGGGATCAGTTAAATAGGCCATTAAGAGATTTGCGGATTTCGGTAATTGACCGGTGCAATTTTCGCTGTACCTATTGTATGCCTGCAGAAATTTACGGGCCAGATTTTGCTTTTTTGCCAAAAAGCGAATTATTGAGCTATGAGGAGCTTGAACGTCTCGCCAAGGTATTTGTCAATCTGGGGGTTGAAAAAATAAGGCTTACAGGCGGTGAACCCTTGCTGAGAAAGGACCTTCCTTTACTTATTAAGAAGCTTTCAGCCATTGAAGGATTGCACGATATTGCTTTGACAACCAACGGCGTGCTTCTCAAAAGGTTTGCAAAAGACCTGAAAGATGCTGGTCTGCAGCGTGTGAATGTCAGCCTCGATTCGCTGGACAGCGAATTATTCGGAAAAATAAATGGCAGAAATGTCGGTGTCGATGTAGTCTTGTCCGGAATTAAGGCCACACAGGATGCTGGATTAGGCGTCAAAATCAATATGGTTGTGAAAAAAGGATTAAATGATTCTGAAATCATTCCAATGGCAAAGTACTGCAAGGAACAGGGGCTGCAGCTTCGCTTTATTGAATATATGGATGTAGGAAGTACTAATGGCTGGAAATTAGATGATGTTGTGACGAAAAAGGAAATTTACGAGATTTTAAAGGAACGGTATTTACTGGATCCCGTAGATCCCAACTATTTTGGCGAGGTTGCTAAGCGCTACCGTTACAAGGATTCCAAAGTAGAGGTCGGATTTATAACATCTGTTTCTGAGTCATTTTGTTCAAGCTGCACCCGGGCAAGATTATCAGCCAATGGCGAAATATATACCTGTCTCTTTAACGGAAACGGTCATGACATAAAGAACTTCATGCGTAAAGGGGTTTCAGATGAGGAAATCTCAAAGCGAGTAATAGATATTTGGAGCGGCAGAAATGATCGCTATTCCGATGAGCGCACGGAAGAGACAGTGAAGAACCGTAAAAAAATTGAAATGTCCTATATTGGGGGATAATAAAAAACTCTGTCTATTTGATTATTAGACAGAGTTTTTTTGTTATTATATATATCTTGGGAAGAGAATATTATTTTCGAGATGAACATGCATGAATGTTTGGCCTTCAAGAGCTTCAAGGCGCTTATATACAAGTGTGTATGTCCCGCATGCATCTAAAGGCAGCTGATAATCAGATGTCACTTCACGAAGCATGCTTAAAATTTTACCTACTTCATCGTGCTCTTTTTCGAGCTCAGTAATATAATTGACCATTTCTTCACGGTTTTCTGCTGCAGGATCATCAAGCTTCTTCAGCATTGGGAAAACAATGTCCTCCTCTTTCTGAGTATGCTCAATCATTTCCTTTTTAAATTGATAGAATAGCTCATAAACCTTAATTAGTTCTGGGTGGTTATCACCATGCACCTTTGATACCTTTGTTACATATGGGCTTAACTGGGCAAGCTCATCTAAAAGCGGCGCATGATAACGTGTGCTGATATGGCTGATGATGTCCGCAGAGCTGCTATCTGTCCAGACTTCCATATTATCAGTATTGTTTGCTTCTTTTGCAAAGACTTCATTTAGCTCATCCTTCAATTGTTCTAAATCAGCTGAACGCTCTGCTGCTGCAGTACTTAATGGAATATTTCCTCCGCAGCAAAAGTCGATGCGGTAGCGTTTAAACACGTCACTTGTTTTTGGCTGCTGGTTAACAATATCTTTTACTAATGTAGTTTCAGAAAAAGGCATATTCATATTGGATATCCTCCCTAAGCGTCATTATTTACATTCTTAGCATAAAGGAAATAGATAGCCTTTCAGGTGACCACAATCACACTTTCCTATGTTTTTTTCGAAAAACATTAAAAAACAGCGGCTGTGAGGTTTGTTATGTTGAAGGTAGTACTCCAAATATATAATATAAGGGTAGAATGCGTGGCAGGGAGCTGATACATATGACAGAAAGAAGAACTCCAATCCCAGTTGGAGAAGCAGTTAAACGTGTAATGAAATATCAAATGGACGGAAAAACAGAACAAATCTCAATTAATGAAAGCCTTAACCGATATTTGGCTAAGGATATTACAGCAACAAATGACGTTCCCCATTTTAACCGTTCACCGTATGACGGTTTTGCTGTCCGCTCGGCTGATACAGCTCAAGCTTCACAGACGAATCCTGTGGAATTTGAGGTTATCGATCATATTGGAGCGGGAGCAGTAACAAAGGAAAAAGTAGGTCCATTTCAGGCAGTAAGAATTATGACAGGCGCACAAATGCCAGATGAATGTGATGCGGTTGTTATGATTGAGCTGACAAAGACCTATGAAAAAGATGGGACAAACTACATGTCCCTGAAGCGCTCTCATAAGTCTGGGGAAAATGTTTCCTTTAAAGGTGAGGATGCAAAAAAAGGGGAAGTTCTCATTAAAAAAGGAACAAAAATCAATCCGGGTGTTCAGGCAATCCTAGCAACATTTGGCTATGCAATGGTACCTGTTGCGAAAAAGCCGGTTATTGGCGTGTATGCTACAGGCACCGAACTGCTGGATGTGGACGAGGCGTTAGAGCCAGGGAAAATCAGAAATAGCAATGCCTACATGATTGCAGCACAAATCGAACGTGCTGGAGGAGAAGCAAAATATTTTGGGAAGCTTCCAGATGATTTTGATACATGCTTTGAAGCAGTAAAAAATGCCATTGATCAGGCAGATATGCTTATAACAACTGGCGGTGTTTCAGTTGGCGATTTTGATTATCTGCCAGCTATATACGAAAAGCTTCAAGCAGAGGTTCTTTTTAATAAAGTGGCTATGCGTCCGGGAAGTGTAACAACAGTTGCTCAATTAAATGGCAAGCTGCTATTTGGCCTATCCGGCAATCCCTCTGCCTGCTATGTAGGGTTTGAACTTTTTACCCGGCCAATTGTCAGGAAGATGCTCTTCTCTAAAAAGCCGCATCTTCGCAAGGAACAAGCTGAGCTGCAGGTGGACTTTTTGAAAGCGAATCCTTTTACGAGATTTGTTCGAACTGCCCTTTCAGCGGCAGATGGAAGATTAACGGTTTCGCCAAGTGGTGTTGATAAGTCAAATATTGTTATGAGTTTAGCTGGAGCAAATTCTCTAATGGTCCTGCCTGGGGGAACAAGAGGGTTTGCTGCAGGATCAACAGTAGACGTCCTGCTGTTAGAAGACTTTACAGGAAGTGAATGGCCTTGGCAGGAAAGCCAGTAATCCTGCAGGTAACCGGGTATCAAAATAGCGGAAAAACAGAGCTGGTAAAGAAGCTTATTCAGCATGCCGCAAAAAAGGGGTATAGGACTGCGACGATTAAACACCATGGTCATGGCGGCAAGCCACATATTAAGGAAGAGAAAGATTCTTCCAAGCATGTCTCTTCAGGAGCAATTGCTGCGATTGCACAAGGGGAGGGCAGACTCCTGCTGCAGGCGGAAAAGAACAGCTGGACAGTAGACGAACAAATCGAACTGCTTGGTCCGCTGCGTCCTGACCTTATTTTAATAGAAGGGCATAAGAAAGAGAACTATCCGAAGATTGTCATCCTAAGAGACCAAAATGATCTGCACCTTCTAAAGGACCTTCCAAATATTGCAGCCGTTTTATATTGGAACCATCCTCTAAGGGGAAATTCTTTACCTTTTACAGAGGAAGAATTGACTGAATTGAAAAGAAGCTTTACATCCCTTGTTTTTTATAGCATTCATGAAGAATCCTTTTACGAATGGTTCTGTCAATATTTATACAAATTTTTGGATGAATAAAGGAATGGACAAGAAACCGTCAATATTTTGGCGGTTTTCTTTGTTCTGTGACAAGGTGCACTTAATTTTAAAAAGTTTATGTTTATATTGGAGATAGCAAGTTTAAGGAGGGTGTAAAGGTGAAAGATCTATGTATGCCAAAACAGCATGGAGCATGGGCGATGGTTATCATCCCATTTTGGCTTGGTGTGGCAGCATCGGGATTTACTTGGGCCCACATTCCTTTTTTTATGGGATGGCTTTTATTGTACCTGGCAACCTACCCAATGCTGATGCTATTTAAAAGAAAAAAAATCCAATATTATCGGAAATGGACACTAATCTATTTTGTCCCGGCAATCTTGCTGCTTATTATCCCGTTTTTGTACAGACCGGCTATTATCCTATTTGGGCTTATCATGATTCCGTTTTTTGCCGTCAATGCCTACTTTTCAGCGAAAAAGCAGGACAGGGCACTGGGAAATGATTTAAGTGCCATAGCTGTGTTTTCAATAGCGGGACTAGCTAGCGCCTTTTTGCCTCAAGGCGAAATCAATGAGATGGCAATCCTTATCTGCATTACATCATTTTTATTTTTCACAGGCTGTACGTTTTATGTAAAAACCATGGTCAGGAAAAAGAAAAATCTTACTTATAAGCGAGTTTCGTGGGGATATCATATTCTTATTGTTCTTTTATGGGCTATCTTTCGAGAATGGCTTATTGCGATAGCTTTGATCCCAAGCCTCATACGCGCATTTTATTTTTATGGCAAGGGCTTAACAATGAAAAAGCTCGGCATCCTCGAAATAGTCAACGCGGCCATCTTTTTCGTGGTTATGCTTATCAAAATATAGTACCTAGTACATGCTGATTTACACTTCCGCGGAAAAATGAAATTCTCTGTGCTGCAATCAACTGCTAAAATTGTATATTGAAAACAGAAAACGCCGGATTGGCGTTTTTTATTTTTGGACAAAACATGCAGGCATTAGACAGGTAAACTCATTGGAAAGATTGAAAACTTTTAGAAAAAGGGTTGATTTTATCTTTCTATCTTTCTATAATAAAGGAATAAATCGCTGTTAATAAATATAAATAAAAATGATTAAATATACAAACAATATTCAAAGGAAAGAATGAAGGGAGAAGCTATGAAGGTCTCAATTATAGGTACTACAGGTTATGGGGGAGCGGAACTGCTTCGTATACTGCACCAGCACCCTGAATTTCAAATCCAATCCATACACTCATCAAAACTGGAGGTTCCCATTTCTGAGGAATACCCCCATCTATATGGAGTTATAGATAAAGAACTTCAAAAAATTGATCCAGATAAGATTGCCAGCGAATCAGATATTGTGTTTTTCGCAACACCTTCTGGTATTTCGGCAAAATTAACAGGAGAGTTCATTAACAAGAATATTAGAATAATAGACCTTTCGGGAGATTTAAGACTGCCGGCAGAACAGTATAATGAATGGTATAAAAAGGAGCCAGCAGATCCGCAAATTAAGGAAAAGGCTGTCTACGGCCTAACTGAATGGAATAGAGAGGCAATTATAAACGCTGAATTAATTGCCAATCCGGGCTGCTACCCGACATCAGCACTCCTTGGTCTTGCGCCAGTCGTCAAGGCTGGGCTTATTGATCCTTCCAGCATAGTTGTTGACGCAAAGTCAGGAGTTTCCGGTGCGGGCCGGTCACTTGCAAGAACTTCAAGCTTTTCAGAAGCTAATGAAAATTTCAGAGCTTATAAGATTAATCAGCATCAGCATACTCCAGAGATTGAGCAGCAGCTCCTTCAATGGAATAAAGACATAGAACCGATTACGTTTACCACACATCTCTTGCCAATTACAAGAGGAATTATGACAACAAGCTACGTCAAACTCAACGGTAAACATACCACAAGCGAACTATTAGAACTGTATAAAGAAACATACAGCCGGAATCCTTTCGTCCGCGTTCGGCCTGAAAACAGCTATCCATCAGTAAAAGAGGTTGCGGGTTCCAATTATTGTGATATCGGCTTGCATGCCGATCCTAGAACAGGAAGGCTGACAATTATTTCAGTTATTGATAATTTAATGAAGGGGGCAGCTGGTCAGGCTGTTCAAAATGCAAATATCATGTGCGGACTAGAAGAAGAAACGGGATTGAATTTTGTTCCAATGTACCCATAAGGAGGAAGGTTGTCATGCAAGCATTGAAGTCAGAGGCAGTTAAGGAAATAGCCGGAGGAAGCATTGTTTCTCCAAAGGGGTATAAAGTAGCAGGCGTTCACGCTGGCCTAAGAAATGCGAAAAAAGATGTAGGCGTGATTATAAGTGAAATCCCTGCAAATTGTGCAGCAGTATATACAACAAGTATATTTCAGGCAGCGCCTTTAAAGGTTACACAAGAAAGCATTGCCAAAGAAGGATTGATTCAGGCAATGGTGGTCAACAGTGCCTGTGCTAATGCTTGTACTGGTGAAAAGGGGCTTAAAGATGCCTTCCAAATGAGAAAGTGGACGGCTGAAAAGTTTGGATTGAAAGAACACCATGTAGCGGTTGCCTCAACTGGCGTCATTGGAGAGTTTTTGCCAATGGATAAGATAGCAGCAGGAATCGAGTTGCTTGAACCAGCAAGTGACAGCAGTCATGCAGATGATTTTCAGACGGCTATTCTTACAACTGATTTGGTGATGAAAAACTGCTGCTACACGGTCGAAATTGACGGCAAGCAAATTGTCATGGGCGGTGCAGCTAAGGGGTCAGGAATGATTCATCCAAATATGGCGACTATGCTTGGGTTTATCACAACAGATGCTAATATCGAAAGCAAATATCTGCATCAAGCATTAAGATCTATTACTGATACAACTTTTAACCAGATTACTGTTGATGGAGATACATCAACAAATGACATGGTACTTGTTATGGCAAATGGAAAAGCCGAAAATCAGCCGTTGACACCAGAACATTCAGATTGGGATGTGTTTGTTGAGCTTCTTGCCAAAACATCTGAAAGCTTGGCAAAACAAATTGCCAAAGATGGAGAAGGAGCTACTAAATTAATCGAGGTTGAGGTCAAAGGGGCAAAAACTGATCTTGAAGCAAGAATGGCTGCAAAACAGGTTGTTGGCTCCAATCTAGTAAAGACAGCCATCTTTGGTGAAGATGCCAACTGGGGCAGAATTATCAGTGCTGTTGGCCAGAGCAATATCAATGTAAATCCTAATACGGTTGATATCGCTATTGGGCCAATTTCAATGCTAAAGAACAGTGAACCTCTTGAGTTTTCGGAAGAAGAAGCAAGTGAATATTTAAGAAACAAAAATATTCATATTTCTGTTGATCTTCATCTTGGAGAAGGAAAAGGCAAAGCATGGGGCTGTGACTTATCCTATGATTATGTAAAAATTAATGCAAGCTATCGCTCATAAGTAAGGGGGCATTCATTTTGAAAACAGTTTTAATCAAATGCGGCGGCAGTGTTCTAGATGAATTAACCTCCTCCTTTTTTAGCAGTCTAAAAGATTTGGAGAAACAAGGCTACCGGCTGTTATTTGTCCATGGCGGGGGTCCGGATATCAATAAAATGCTAGATTTATATAATATAGAGCATGAATTTGTAAATGGGCTAAGAAAAACGACGGCTGAGGCAATGGAAATCGTCGAAATGGTATTGTCCGGAAAAACAAACCGGAAGCTTGCTGCCATGCTAAATGCAAATGGCTTTAAAGCATTTGGGCTAAATGGCAGTGATGCAAAGGTCTTACAGGCTGAATTTATTGATGAAGAGAAACTGGGCTTTGTCGGCGATATTAAAAAGGTAAATATTGAAGCGATTTCCATGCTTCTTAACGATAACTATACACCTGTAATTACTCCCATTGCTTCTGGGGAAAATGGAATGAGGCTTAATGTCAATGCTGATTATGCAGCGGTTGCTATTGCCAAGGCCCTGAATGCTGACCATTTCCTTTTTGTAACAGATGTAGATGGAATTATGATCGATGGCCAGGTAGTTCAGCAGATCGACACGGATGAAATCGATAAGTATATTATTGATAAGCAGATAACGGGCGGCATGATTCCAAAGGTGAAATCTGCCATTGGCGCAATTGAGAGCGGCCTTCAAAGTGTAAGAATTGTTTCTGGGAAGAATCCATTTTTTGAAGGTGACCAATGGAACGGCACCGTGATCAAAGCAGGAGAGAAGGTTTATAAATGAGCTATTTATTTCCGATATATGCCCGTTGGGAGGTTGAGCCAGAAACCGCAGAGGGCAGTATTATGATTGGCAAGGATGGGAAAAGATACTTAGATTTTACGTCTGGCATTGGTGTGTGCAGTCTTGGGCACCGCCCAAAGAACGTCCAGGATGCGATAAGCAAGCAGCTTGACAAGTTTTGGCATGTATCTAACCTATTTATCCAGAGCGAACAAGAAACAGCTGCTAAGCTTTTAACTGAAGGTGCCGGGATGGACCTTGTATTCTTTGCAAATAGCGGTGCAGAGGCTAATGAAGGTGCCATTAAACTGGCTAGAAAAGCAACGGGAAGAGATAAGATTATCACGTTTGTTAACTCTTTTCATGGCCGAACATTTGCAACAATGGCAGCAACGGGCCAGGATAAAATCAAAACAGGCTTCGGTCCAATGCTTGAAAAATTTGTTTATCTTCCTTTTAACGATACTAAGGCTTTACAAGAGGAAATAGATCAGAATACTGCTGCTGTTATGCTCGAGGTTGTTCAAGGTGAAGGTGGTCTATACCCTGCTGAACAGGAGTTTTTAAACAGCATTCAGCAATTGTGCAAAGAAAATGGCGCTCTTTTCATTATTGATGAAGTCCAGACAGGGATTGGCCGGACAGGAAAGCCATTTGCGTTTCAGCATTACCAATTGACTCCTGATATTGTTACATCTGCTAAGGCACTTGGAAATGGCCTGCCAATCGGTGCGGTTATTGGGAGAAAGGCACTTGAGGATGTTTTTGGCCCTGGAAGCCATGGTTCAACATTTGGCGGAAATCCAGTATCTGTTGCAGCAGCCATAGAAACCATGAAAACCATCTTTAACGAAGAGTTTTTGGCATCTGTTGAACAAAAGAGCCAATATCTTTCTAAGAAACTAGCAGAAAACCTAGAATCTTTGGCTGAAGTGACAACGATTCGCGGATTGGGAATGATGATTGGCATTGAAACAACCATCGAACTGCCAATATTATTAAAGAAATTAAGGGAAAAGGGCCTGCTTGCCCTGCCGGCCGGGCAGAACACATTGCGGCTTCTTCCTCCATTAACAGTAACTGAAGAAGAAATGGATGAAGCGGTTGAAATTCTTCATATGGTTTTAAAGGAATTTTAGATAAAAAAAGCTGGTAATATTTTTTCTGAGTTAGCTGGAGTGGAGGCTAACGGCCTAGTTTAACATAGTGAATTTTCAAGAACAGCCATTTCGGCTGATTCTTTTTCACTAGAAATGCATAAAAATAAGACGATTTAAATAAATATGCGAAAAGGTTGAGGTGGATCATGAAAGGATACTTATATATTAATGATAATTTGACAGGTGAAGGTAATTGGCTTTCAGGTCTGCCAACTGAAGATATCAGTGCAGAGATCGTTTTTTATTCCGGAATGACGGGTTTTCAGGAAGTTTTAACAAGTCCGGAATACAAAGGGAAGATTGTTGTATTTACTTACCCAATTATTGGTTGCAGCGGAATTAGTGAGAAATTCCTGGCTGTTAAGCCGACTGTCGCTGGAGCAGTGGTGTATGAAGCTAGCAAATACCCATCCCATTTTGAAAAAGCAGCTTCATTGAATATGTATCTTAAAAAATGGAATATCCCGTTTATTGATCATGTGGATACAAGAGCTATTGTTAAAAAAATTCGTGGCAAACAATCAGTTAAAGCAATAATCACAGCTAAGCAAAACGAGATGCAGCATGATATGGAAAAAAGGAGTGTAATCAGCTATGTCTAAAAATCCCACTATTCAATCTATTCTAGTTATTGGTTCCGGTCCGATAGTTATAGGCCAGGCCGCAGAATTTGATTATGCAGGGACACAGGCATGTGCAGCCCTGAAAGAAGAAGGATACAAAGTTATCCTTGTTAATAATAATCCAGCAACCATTATGACTGATCCTACGTTTGCCGATCAAATTTACTTTGAGCCATTAACAGTTGACAGTATCGAAAAAATTATTAAAAAAGAGCGACCGGATGGAATTTTAGCAACATTGGGCGGTCAAACGGGATTAAACTTAGCCTTTAAGCTTGATGAGCAGGGCATTTTGGAAAAGTATAATGTAAAGCTTCTAGGGAGCTCGATTGAGTCCATTAAAAAAGGCGAGGATCGTGAGGCCTTCCGAAAATTGATGAATGAATTGAATGAACCTGTTCCGGAAAGTGAAATTGTTCATGATGTTGAAAAATCCATTGAATTCGCAGAAAAAATAGGGTTTCCAATCATTATTCGCCCAGCATATACACTTGGAGGCACTGGCGGCGGCATCGCCAATGATATGGATGAATTGATTTCCCTTGTGGGCGGAGGTCTCCATGAGAGTGCGATTGGCCAATGTTTAATTGAAAAAAGTATTGCAGGCTACAAAGAGATTGAATTTGAGGTAATGCGCGACTCAGATGATACAGCAATCATTGTCTGCAGTATGGAAAATATTGATCCTGTGGGCGTCCATACAGGGGATTCTATCGTTGTAGCACCGGCTTTGACCTTAGCAGATGATGAATTTCAAATGCTTAAAAAGGCCTCACTTAAGATCATCTCAGCTTTAGGGGTTATTGGAGGGTGCAACATTCAATTTGCTTTAGATCCAAATAGCAAGAATTATTATCTGATTGAGGTAAATCCTCGTGTCAGCAGATCTTCTGCTCTAGCTTCAAAGGCTACAGGATATCCAATTGCCAGAATTGCTGCAAAGCTCGCCATCGGGCATACTTTGGCTGATTTAACCAATCCGCTGACTGGTCAATCATTTGATCATTTTGAGCCATCTGTGGACTATGCTGTTGTAAAATTCCCTAAATGGGCATTTGATAAATTCCCATTCGCTGACCGAAAGCTTGGCACACAAATGAAGGCCACAGGTGAAGTCATGGCTATTGACAGAAATCTGGAGCGTGCATTAATGAAGGCTGTTCATTCTTTGGAGGGCAGTGGAATTGATTTAAAGGTTCCAGCGCTGCAAAAAATGACTAATGAACAATTAGAGGAACTACTTAAACAGCAGACTGATGAGCGCTTCTTTGTCACCTTGGAGTTATTAAGACGCGGCTATACTGTTGAAACATTATATGAGATAACGAAAATTGATTATCTTTTCCTAAATACTTTGAATGGACTTATTGAGTTAGAAAAAGAAATTTCAAGCTTGAATATGGATTCTGTAACGAAAGAGAAGCTTCAGCTATTTAAGGAGAAAGGCTTTAGTGATGCATATTTGGCAGCGGAGTGGGGAGTATCAGAGAAGGAACTGAGAAGTTTCCGCAAATCAATGGATATTTTTCCTGTTTATAAGACAGTTGATACATGTGCGGGGGTCTCTGCAGCTGACTCAAATTATTATTATTCCAGCTATTTTGGAGAGAATGAGCAGGTACAAAGCAATAAACGAAAAGTGCTGATTATTGGAAGCGGGCCAATCCGTATCGGCCAAGGGGTTGAATTTGATTATTGCTCCGTTCAGGGGGTCTTTGCCTTAAAAGAAGAGGGCATTGAAACCATTATGATTAATAACAATCCAGAAACGGTAAGTACAGATTATTCGACTGCGGATAGACTCTATTTTGAGCCGCTTATCATAGAAGATGTTTTAAATGTTATTGAGACAGAGGGAATAGATGAAGTCATTATCCAATTTGGCGGGCAGACTGCGGTAAATCTTGCTGCTGAATTAGAGACATATGGAGTAACAATACTTGGCACTGATTCACAGACAATTGACATGCTTGAAGACCGCAAGCTGTTTTATCAGCTCTTGGACGATTTGCAAATACCTCATATTGAGGGTGATGTTGTACTGAATGAGCAAGAACTTGATAAAGCAGTTGAAAAAATCGGCTTTCCAATTCTAGTCCGTCCATCCTATGTTATTGGCGGAAAAGGGATGGAAATTATCAATAACCAATCTGAATATGAAAAGTTTATTGAAAAAGGCGGGATTCCTTATCCGATTCTTGCAGATAAATTTTTACAGGCAACAGAAGCTGAACTTGATCTAGCGACAGATGGGGAATTTATTTTTGCACCAATGATTATGGAACATGTTGAAAAGACAGGTGTCCATTCGGGTGATAGTATTTCCATCCTTCCTCCAAAGCATTTATCGCCTGTTGTGCAGGATAAAATGGTTAATTATGGTAAATTAATTAGTCAAAAGCTAAATTATAAAGGGCTAATGAATATCCAATATATTGTTGATGGTGAGAAGGTTTATGTGCTAGAGGTTAACCCGCGTGCCAGCAGAACAATACCAATTATCAGCAAGGTTACTGGAATCCAATTGGTTCACATTGCGACAAAAATATTGCTTGGGAAATTAAAATTGTCGAAAGATGAAACAGTAATAAATACTGAAACCGCATTTACATGTGTGAAATACCCTATTTTTTCCAATTATGCATTAAAAGGCTTGGATATTAAGGTTGGACCTGAAATGAAATCAACCGGGGAAGGCATCTCTTTGGCTAATAGCTTTGATGAGGCAATAAGAAAAGCTTACCATACTAATTTAAAGAAGTCAGACAAATGGCAGGTTGTTATCACAGATAATCTCGAGCAGGATGTTTGGTCAGACCTTGCTTCTAAAGCTGGGGTTGAAGCGATTTTCTCTGCTGATGCAGATTCGTTTCTTAAAGAAGAAAAAACCATTGCCCTATTTAATCCAAATCAGCAGGACTGTGATATTCAAATGAGGGAAACAGCCGTGAAAAATCGCGTCATCACCTTTACTGAAAAAGAAACATTTATTGCATTTTTGAATTCGCTGAAAATACAGGACTGGGAAGTCTTTTCTATTGGGGAATGGCAGGAACAAGCAAATATAAAAATGATGATCGGTTCCAAATAAAGAGGAGTGAAAACAGATGGCTTCAATACAATTGGCTAGCAAAAGCCTTAATATAAAAGGAAAGGATTTCCTTACACTTGAGGAATTTTCACCAGAAGTTATTCATGGTCTGCTTGCAAAAGCGAAAGCATTAAAGAGTGCTTCATTGCTTGGTGAACATCCATCTCCATTAAAGGGGAAAATTTTAGGAATGATTTTTGAAAAGTCTTCTACACGTACACGCGTGTCTTTTGAAGCAGGCATGATTCAGCTGGGAGGAAATGCCCTATATTTAAACAGCCAGGATCTTCAGCTTGGCAGAGGGGAGTCAATCGCTGATACAGCTAAGGTTCTTTCCCATTATGTAGATGCGATCATGATCCGCACCTTTTCACATGATACCATTGAGGAGCTTGCCTTACATGCAACGATTCCTGTAATCAATGGATTAACGGATTTATATCATCCATGCCAGGCAATGGCCGACTTGCTGACGATTCAGGAAGAAAAGGGCACATTAGCAGGTTTAAAGCTTACCTATGTTGGGGATGGAAACAATGTAGCACATTCGTTAATGATTGCGGCAGCAAAAGTGGGTATGCATTTTACGATCGCCAGTCCTAAAGGATACGAGCCAGAAGCATCCATTGTCAAAAATGCAATGGAATATGCTAAAGCTAGCGGCGGAAGTGTAAAGGTTTTGAATGATCCAATGGAAGCAGTGCTAGACGCAGACGTTATCTATACAGATGTTTGGACAAGTATGGGACAGGAAAGCGAAAACCAGCACAGACTTCAAGTATTTAACAGCTATCAAATAAACGATGCACTTGTTGAGGGTGCTAAAAAAGACTTTACTTTCCTTCACTGTCTTCCAGCTCACAGAGGCGAAGAAGTAACAGCAGAAATCATTGACGGGACAAACTCTGTTGTCTTCCAGCAAGCTGGCAACCGACTTCACGCCCAAAAAGCAATCCTTGCGGAATTACTATAGCACTTTAAAGCATCGGGGTCCTGTCCCCCGGCACTTTAAAGCGTTAGCGCAATGGGGGCCTGTCCCCCAATAGTTTAAAGCGTTAATGTGATAGGGTCAGTCCCCCAGCGGGATTGGCCCTTTTTTTGGCAAAATATTCTTTCATGATGATTTTAACTAGGGAAATAATATAAAGGATTAAATGATAAAGGAGGGGATCCCAAAGATGGGACAAAACCGTCAATTTAAGGCTGGCCAGAAGGCACCAAATAACGGTATTTATATTGAAGTTGGTGAAACAGGAAGCAATGTAGTGAACCCTCAAATGATCAAGCTAAAAGCTGGAGACAGTTTCCCGGAAAACGCGAATCACAACCGCGTCTGGACATACCAAAGGAAGCCTTAAATCTGTTTGTGAACATATTATGTATCCTCATTCGCCATCCTTTTAAGGATGGCTTTACATATGCTATAATTTATTTAAAGGTCAAAAAAGGTCAAAGGAGGTTACTGTTTATGGATTTGAACCGGATGACAGAGCGCTTACAGAGTGGGTTTGTGGCAGCCCAGACTCTAGCCTTAAAATGGCAGCATCAAGAAGTTGATGATATACATCTGTTTCTTTCCCTGCTTGAACAGGACAATAGCCTTGTTTTATCTATCCTTGAAAAGCTTAATATTTCTGGCGAAAAAGTCAAAACACAATTACAGCAGGCGCTTAGGAAAAAGCCGCAGGTGTCCGGAACTGGTGCCGAACAAGGAAAACTTTATATAACGGCTAGGCTGCAGAGAATTTTAGCGGATGCTGATTCGATCATGAAACGGTTTAATGACGAATTCCTTTCTGTTGAACATATTTTTATGGCAGCTACAGCCAGCAGCCAGTCGGAAATTGCCTCCATTCTAAGGGCAGAAGGCTTAAATGCGGACAATGCAGAACAAGCCATTAAAGAGCTAAGGGGGAATCAGCGAGTGACATCTCAAAATCCAGAAGCAACCTATGATGCATTAAAAAAATATGGCAGAGATTTAGTTGCTGAAGTAAAAGCTGGAAAAGTTGATCCGGTTATTGGCAGAGACGGAGAAATTAGAAATGTAATCCGCATTCTTTCCAGAAAAACAAAAAATAACCCAGTCTTAATCGGTGAGCCAGGGGTAGGGAAAACAGCCATTGTTGAAGGATTAGCGCAAAGAATTGTCCGAAAAGATGTTCCGGAAGGCTTAAAGGACAAGACGATATTTTCTTTGGACATGAGCTCGCTTATTGCAGGGGCAAAATTTAGAGGGGAATTTGAAGAACGCTTAAAAGCGGTCCTTAACGAAATTAAAAAAAGCGATGGGCAAATTTTGCTCTTTATTGATGAGATTCATACCATCGTGGGCGCTGGGAAGACAGAAGGTGCCATGGATGCTGGAAATATGCTCAAACCTATGCTTGCCAGGGGAGAACTTCATTGTATTGGCGCGACCACACTTGAAGAACACCGTAAATATATTGAGAAAGATCCGGCATTGGAAAGACGGTTCCAGCAAGTTCTTGTTCAGGAACCAAACATCGAAGATACCATATCCATTCTTAGAGGATTAAAAGAACGTTATGAAATTCACCATGGGGTCAATATTCATGATAGAGCATTAGTAGCGGCAGCCACCTTGTCCGACCGCTATATTACGGACCGCTTTTTGCCCGATAAAGCCATTGATTTAGTGGACGAAGCGTGTGCTATGATCCGTACTGAAATTGATTCAATGCCTGCAGAGCTTGATGAAGTAACTAGAAGGATGATGCAGCTGGAAATTGAAGAGGCTGCCTTAAGAAAAGAAAGTGATGAGGCCAGCAAAGCAAGATTGCATGTGCTGCAAAAGGAACTGGCAGAACAAAAAGAAAAGGCCCATGAAATGAAAGCGAAATGGCAGCTTGAAAAGGAAGGCATTCAGCAGGTTCGAGAAAAACGTGAGCTTCTTGAGAAACTAAGGCGTGAACTTGAAGAAGCAGAAAATGACTATAATTTAAATAAAGCGGCTGAACTTCGTCATGGCCGAATCCCGGCATTAGAGAAAGAACTAAAACTTCTGGAACAAGAAGTGAATGAAAAAAAGGGCGATCGTTTATTAAGAGAAGAGGTAACAGAAGACGAAATTTCCAGTATTGTGGCAAAGTGGACTGGGATTCCTGTTGCCAAACTTGTTGAGGGCGAAAGAGAGAAGCTGCTGCGGTTGGAGAGTATTCTCCATGAAAGGGTAATTGGGCAGGATGAAGCAGTGGAACTTGTATCTGATGCAGTTCTCCGTGCCCGAGCTGGGATAAAGGATCCTAATCGTCCAATTGGCTCTTTCATTTTTCTTGGACCTACGGGTGTTGGTAAAACAGAATTGGCGAAAGCCTTGGCGCAAAGCTTATTTGACAGTGAAGAGCAGATTATCCGCATTGACATGTCTGAATACATGGAAAAGCATGCGGTTTCAAGACTGATTGGCGCCCCTCCAGGATATGTCGGCTATGAAGAAGGCGGCCAGCTGACAGAAGCAGTCAGAAGGATGCCGTACTCAGTTATTCTTCTTGATGAAATTGAAAAAGCGCATCCAGAGGTCTTTAATATTCTCCTGCAAATGCTTGATGATGGCAGAATTACAGATTCACAAGGAAGAACCGTTGATTTCAAGAATACGGTAATTATCATGACTTCAAATATTGGCTCGCATTTCTTGCTTGAACGCGTCGGCGAGGCTGAAAATATTAATGAAGAAACTCGTGAAAAAGTGATGGGTCAGTTAAGAGCGCACTTCCGCCCTGAATTTTTAAATCGGGTGGATGAAATCATTCTATTTAAGCCGCTGGCCTTAAATGAAATCAAGGGAATTGTTTCGAAGCTGATTAAGGAACTGCAAAATCGCCTGTCAGATCAGAATATCGATTTAACTATATCAGAAGATGCCAAGGAATATATTGCTGAAAATGGATTTGATCCTGTATTTGGTGCAAGGCCGCTAAAACGGTTTATACAAAGAAATGTGGAAACCAAGCTGGCTAGAAAGATTATTGCAGGCGATGTTAAGGATAACTGCGAAGTACTGATTTCTGTGAAAAACAGTGAACTTTCCATTGAGGTCAAATAAAAAAGTCATCCTCGTGCAGGATGACTTTTGTTTCTTAATGAAGGCCTTCTTTTCCCGCTGGTTCAGCCGGAATAATAGCTGATACAACAAAAATAAGGATTGTTGCAATAACACCAAGAATGGAAGCCGCTTGGAAGTCGTACGCTTCGCCAAGCATTGAACTAACAACATAAGTTAACATATGAACAAGAAGAAAAGTCCAGAAAAATGTCCAAAAGAACCTCATTATTTTCACCTCTGACAAAATAAAATCTCATATCATCTTATCATAAGCCTTGCAATAAAGGAAGTATAGGCGATCTTAAAATTAGCTGTGATAAAGATCAATCAAAGGTCTTTTACTTGGTAAAACCACCCATCCCCGTTTAAATTAGGCATTTCCCCCGTTCATTTTAAAAAATGCATCATACATTAATAGAAGTATGGTATAAAGGAGTGCTATCATGGAAAACCGGAACTTTCTGCTGGATACCGAGTGGAGTATGATCCACTATCCCGATAAGCCAAGTGGTTTCGGTATCCTCATTATCGGTGATGAAAGACATTTTGTTCATAGCGAAGGAAGCTTTTGGACGCAAAATGAAGGGAAATTTAATCTAATAAAGAAGCTCAATGAAGAGGGCTATACAATATTCTATTCAAATCTTTACGGGAAAAATTGGGGCAGCGATAAAGCTGTTAGGATGGCAAAAAGATTATATGAACACATGATGAGAACAGAAATATTAAATGGGAAAATCCATTTAATTGCTGAGGGCATGGGGGCACTGATTGCCCTAAAACTAATGCATGAAATGAGCAACAGTGATGAAGCCAGTCTGATTCGTACCTGTGTGTTAATTAATCCGATTCTTTCACTAAAGGATCACCTAGAGCAGGAAAGGGAACATTATTTTTTTTATAAAAATCTAGTAAAAGAGCTCGCAATGGCATTTGAAATGGATGAATCCCTCGTGCCTGCATCGATACAGGACCACCAAGGGAACTTTGAAAAATATCGTGTGCCTGTGAAAATCATTCATGTTTTAAAGGACAGCCGAGCGTATAAACAGGCAAAACGTTTAAAAGCATTATCAGTAAATTCCAGAAAAAAAGAACTCCCCATCTCGATTTGCTATCTTCTTCCAGAAAAAAGCAAAGAAACGGGTTCCCATATCATTAAATTTTTAAAAAGACATGAGCTGATACTATAAAAAATCTTTATTGCTCTGTCCAAATGAAATAAATCCACATTCTTCGCATAGGATACATGGAGAAAGTCCGGGGAGGTTTCGTAATGGACAGGGCAATTATAATTGGCGCATTTGAATTTTTAGGATTTCATTTTTGCCAAACCTTGCTCGAGGAAGGCTATGAGGTCGTTGGTGTTCACAATAGCAAAAATGAGGAAATAGATTTTCTTGAGCTAAAGCGGATGACAATTGGCAGAAATGCAAACTTTCAGGAAGAATCACTTGCCCAATGGCTGGGTGAGGGGGAAATTGATGAACAAACATTGGTTATTATTGATTATTATGATCTTTTCATAAGAAATGCACCAGACTTACCAGCTGTAAATAAACTTATGGATTTATTTTTTTCAAGGAATGAAGCAGCACTTAAACAAAATCATTCAAAAGTGGTATGGCTATTGCCCATTCAATGGCTGCTTCCAGAAAACAGGCTGGAGTTAAATCGGATAAAGACCTACAGCCATCGATATTTTCTGCCCTCGATATATGGCCCATGGCAGCCTGATGCTTTCTTGCTGCAGCAGGGGATTTCAAAAGATCATAGTCAGCTTACACTGAATAAGCGTGAATGGATAGACGATTGCCTTTATATTGATGATATTGTTGAAGAAATCTTAAACATGACAGAAAGACGGGAGATGGCATCCCTGATTTTAAGGAGCAGCATTGATAATCATTGGCAAAAATGTGCTGAATTTATATCTATTCCTGAAAAATTTATAAATATAAGGTTAAGCGATGAAGAGGCTGAATTTAAAAGCATTGAAAGAAAACAAGTCAAATGCAAATTGCCTATTAGTGAAGGAATTGAAAAGCAAATCAGGCATTACAGGCTTTTTATCAGTGCAAAATAGTTAGTATACCCATTTATTTCATGAAGCTCGCTTTATTTTATAAAAAAAACTTTTCAAATTTTGGCGGTTAAGGGTAGAATGAAAATAGCCGGGTGTTTACTTCTAAATTCGAAAGATATTGGAAATAGATAAACGAATGCGGCTTTTGTTTGGAGGCGGATCAAAAGGATGCATAAAGTAGTTATACCTTTTGGGATTCTATTCTGCCTGCTTTTCTTGGTCTCTTGTGGACAAGCAATTTCTACGGGAAAGCTGGAAAAGGTTGGCTTGCTCGTGCCAGATACGGTCAATGATCAGGTATGGGGAACAAAAGGCTATAAGGGAATGCTAAAAATTCAATCCCACCATAAGGTTGAAGTATATTATAAAGAAGGAATGAATTCTCAGTCAATAGTTGAGCGGGCAGTGAAGGAATTTGATCAAAAAGGTGTAAATATCATTTTCGGCCATGGAAATGAGTATGCAGAATACTTTAATCATATCTCAAAGGATTACCCTGATATTCATTTTGTCAGTTTTAATGGCGATGCCAAAAATTCAAATACTACGAGCCTTAATTTTGAAGCCTATGCGATGGGATTTTTCGGCGGTATGATTGCTGGGCATATGACGAAATCTGACACAGTCGGGATCATTGCAGCGTATGAATGGCAGCCTGAAATTGAAGGCTTCTATGAAGGTGCAAATTTTCAAAACAAAGAGGCAAATGTATTAATCGAATATACCGGCAATTGGGACGATGATAAAAAAGCAATTGAACTGCTGGATAAAATGCTTGATAAGGGGGCAGATGTTGTTTATCCTGCAGGAGATGGCTATAATGTCCCGGTCATTGAAAGGGTAAAAGAAAGAGGAAAATATGCGATAGGGTATATTTCAGATCAGTCCGACCTGGGGCAATCAGCTGTTTTAACAAGTACAGTCCAGCATGTGGATATGCTTTATGAATTGGTAGCTGAATGGTTTAACGAAGGAAAATTAGAATCAGGGAATCTATGGTTTGATTTTCAGGATGATGTTATTTCTTTAGGAAAGTTCAGTTCTGATATTGATCAAGAATATATTACATACATAAATAAGGCAATAGAAGAGTATAAGAAGACTGGAAAACTTCCTAATCACAATTAAAACAATGGAGGCAAAAAAATGCAGCAATCAGAAAAAACAATGGAATTCTTGCAAATTGCAATGAAATACTTGCCGGAAGCAAAGGAACAGCTGGAAAAGTCAGGAGTTGAATTATCTTTGGACATGATTCAGCCATTTATGGAGCTTTTCACAAAGGTAATGTCTGAAGCCTATGAAATGGGTAAAGCGGATGCAAAGAACGAATAAAGGAGAGTGAAGGCTGCCCCTCAAAGGGGGCATTACCTTCACTCTTTTTTTATGAAATTCTGGATAAATGGACTGATCTTTTTGTACAGAGGCTTTAATTCGTTTGCTGTTTTCATCAGGGTATCTGCATGCTCCATTAATTCAGCCCAATTCACATTTCCAAGATCCATCTTATTGCCATTGGCGGAATGTTGGTCTCTCTGCACATGATCCGGCCTTTTGCCAAAAAGCCAATCCTCCTGTGTGCCATGATGGTGATCTGATCCAAGTTCATCAATTCCTTCAAATGCCTCTTGGTCTTGCCAATGGTGATTTTGTTCATTTTCATGCACATGGCCGCTTCCCCAGCCAAACATCAAATCGCTAAATCGATCACTCTTGGGATAATGGTCTTTTTTATCTTCCAATGATAATCTCCCTCCCTTTTACCTATCTGTAATAATTTATGAATCCGCCGCCAATATGGTATGGACTCATAAACAGATTGCTTATATATAGAACCTTGTATGAAATGGTTGCTAACTAATATAGTTATTTGTTAAAATTAGTACCAAGTCATAATATTTGATAATAATGTATAAGAATAAATGAAAATATTTATCCATATGAGTAAAGAAAGGGAGTTGGACCCTATGAATGCTGGAATCCTTGGAATTGGCAGATATTTGCCTGAAAAAATCCTTACTAATGCTGACCTGGAAAAAATGGTTGAGACATCTGACGAATGGATTAAGTCCAGAACAGGAATTGAACAGAGAAGAATAGCTGATGATAATATTAATACATCAGATATGGCTTATGAAGCGGCAAAACTGGCAATAACGAATGCTAATATAACTGCAGAGGAAATAGATTTAATATTAGTAGCAACAGTTACACCAGATCATCCTTTCCCGTCTGTCGCCTGCATGCTTCAAGAACGGCTTGGTGCTTGTAATGCAGCTGCAATGGATGTTAGCGCAGCCTGTGCCGGTTTCATGTATGGCATGATTACAGCCAAACAATTTATCGAAACAGGAACATACAAGCATGTCCTTGTTGTCGGGGTTGAAAAGCTATCAAAAATAACCGATTGGACCGATCGGAATACAGCTGTGTTATTCGGAGACGGAGCTGGTGCAGCTATTTTAGGGCAAGTATCTGAGGGTAGAGGAATCCTCTCTTTCGAGCTTGGAGCAGACGGTACTGGCGCAAAGCATCTTTACCAGGATGAATATATTATGATGAATGGCCGGGAAGTATTTAAGTTTGCTGTACGGCAAATGGGAGAAAGCAGTGTACATGTACTGGAAAAAGCCGGTCTTAACAAAGAAGATGTGGACCTTCTAATCCCGCATCAGGCAAATATTCGAATCATGGAAGCTTCCAGACAGCGTCTTGAACTTCCTGAAGAAAAAATGACAAAAACCGTTCATAAATACGGGAATACCTCATCTGCCTCCATTCCAATGGCCCTTTACGAAGAGTGGGAAAATGGAAAAGTTAAAGATGATGATTTAATCGTCATGGTTGGATTTGGCGGCGGTCTTACATGGGGTGCCATTGCTTTAAGATGGGGAAGATAACGGTTTTATAGTATAATCGAATCTTATTGATTGAGGCGGAAGGGGAAGTGCCCTTCACTGCAATCAAAAAGTGTATAAACTCCCTTTTAGCTGAAATGGATTGAAGGAGATGAATAGAGTGGATAAAAGAAGAGTTGTTGTTACAGGAATCGGTGCCGTAACACCTGTCGGAAATGACGCTGAAACATCATGGAAAAATATCCTTGAAGGTGTATCTGGCGTTGGTCCATTAACAAGGGTGAATGCGGATGAATATCCAGCAAAGGTAGCAGCAGAAGTTAAAGATTTTAATATAGAAGATTTTATTGAAAAGAAAGATGCTAGAAAAATGGATCGGTTTACCCATTATGCGGTAGCGGCTTCCTTAATGGCAGTAAAAGATGCTAATCTTGAAATTACTGATGAAAATGCACCACGTGTTGGGGTTTGGATTGGTTCAGGAATCGGCGGAATGGAAACGTTCGAAAATCAGTTTGAAACTTTTTTAAACCGTGGCTATAGAAGGGTCAGTCCTTTCTTCGTACCTATGATGATTCCAGATATGGCAACGGGCCAGGTTTCTATTACCCTGGGAGCAAAGGGCTTTAACTCATGTACTGTTACTGCTTGTGCGACAGGTACCAACTCCATTGGGGATGCTTTCAAAGTTATACAGCGCGGCGATGCTGATGTTATGGTAACAGGCGGAGCTGAGGCACCAATTACAAGGATGTCTGTTGCTGGTTTCTGCGCAAATACAGCATTATCAACAAACCCGGATCCAAAGACAGCAAGCCGTCCGTTTGATAAAAACCGTGATGGTTTTGTCATTGGCGAAGGAGCAGGAATTGTTGTTCTTGAAGAATTGGAGCATGCACTTGCACGCGGTGCGAAAATTTATGCTGAAATTGTCGGATATGGTGCAACAGGCGATGCTTACCATATTACCGCACCGGCACCAGCTGGAGAAGGCGGAGCAAGAGCGATGAAAATGGCGGTCAATGACGCTGGCCTAAAACCAGAGGAAATCGATTATATTAATGCCCACGGTACCAGCACAGATTATAATGACAAATTCGAAACCTTTGCTATTAAAGAAGTTTTTGGCGACCATGCCTATAATTTAGCCGTAAGCTCAACAAAGTCGATGACAGGCCATCTTCTTGGAGCAGCGGGTGGGGTTGAAGCTATCTTTACTGTATTATCCATTAAGGACGGAATCATGCCTCCAACCATTAATTATGAAACACCGGATCCAGAATGTGATCTTGATTATGTAACCAACAAAGCCAGACAGAAAGAAATTAGTGCTGCTATGAGCAACTCCCTTGGATTTGGCGGACATAACGCAACCATTGTGTTTAAAAAATATAAATAATCATTACATTAGGAGCTGTCTAAGATCAGCTCCTTTTTGATTATTAGCAAATGCTCACCTCAAACATAAAATGATTCTTGAGGTGATTCATTTGGGGATTATTAGAACAGATGGGTGGCTGGACGAGGACTATACAGCACCATTAAAAATCTGCACGAGGCTTTCAGATAAGTTCGAGAAAGAGGATCCTAGAAAGATATATGAATATTTGCTCCAATTTGGCATGTACGAGCCAAATCGCCAAACCCTAAAGAACTTTGAACAATTAAAAGACCGCCGTTATTGGGAGAAAGCCGAAAGTATATTTAAAAAATATAAAAAAAAATGGAATGGCCCCGATATCCCTATCTATATTTTTCCTCTTGCAGCAAAGACGACATTTTTTCGGAGTGCCCAGCCTGCAAAAGCCGGTGTAGCATTCAAGGATAAGCTTTTCCTATTTCTTACGCCACTTGATGATGAAAAAGAACTGGAGGCTCTCATGATCCATGAATATCATCATACCTGCCGGTTAAATAAGCAAAATAATAGACTAAAGGAATTTACGCTATTGGATTCCGTTATTCTTGAGGGCCTGGCTGAACATGCAGTTGAGGAAATCTTAGGTGAAAATTATATAGCCAGCTGGTGTAATTATTATTCAAGTGAAGAGGTGTCCTATTTTTGGCGGAAATTTATTAAGCCTAACCTCCAGGTAAAAAAAGAACACCCATTGCATGATGAAATCTTATACGGCAGAAAGGGATTCCCGGTAATGGCAGGATATTCAGCAGGCTATAATATTATTTCTAAATACAAAAGCAAAAGGAAATTCAACATTGAGGAAAGTTTTAATATGGAAGCTGATTCCTTTTTAAAAATATTTCAAAATAACATCAAGGCTGAGTGATCATTGCTCAGCCATTGTTTGTTTTTTTATCAAACATCCGACCTCATCGCATTTATTATAAAAAAATTGAATATTTTAAAAACTCCTTGAATTCACAACCTTCATGTAATAATATACAGTTAAATAATCAAAATTTTCCAAAAGAGTGAATATCTATAAATAGTACCCCATCTTATATCATTCGACAATTTTCTTAAAATAATAGATTTGTTTCCAGTGATCAGATATATTAATAAATCTTCAGACGGAGGGCGTTATGACAGCACTATTGGAACTAAAAAATTTAAAGACCCATTTTAAGAGAAAGAAAACAACCATTCCTGCTGTTGATGGTGTTGATTTAGTCATTAGAAAAGGGGAGACTGTTGCACTAGTTGGAGAATCCGGTTCTGGAAAAAGCATAACTTCATTATCTATTATGCGCTTAATACCAACTCCTCCAGGGGAGATTGTTGATGGAGAAATTCTCTTTGACGGGCTTGATTTAGCCAAGCTTTCTGAAGATGAGATGTGCAAAATTCGCGGCAACGAAATATCAATGATTTTCCAGGAGCCGATGACATCATTAAACCCAGTGATGACAATTGGCGAGCAAATTATGGAGGTACTTATCTACCATCAAAAAGTATCAAAACGAGCGGCTAGAAAGAAAGCAGAAGAAATGCTTGAATTAGTAGGTTTTTCGCGTGCTAAAGCTCTTATTGATGAATATCCGCACCGTCTGTCTGGCGGGATGAGGCAAAGGGTGATGATCGCCATGGCAATGAGCTGTAACCCAAAGCTTCTCATTGCAGACGAGCCGACCACAGCCCTCGATGTAACCATACAGGCACAAATTCTGGATCTAATGAAAAACCTAAGCAATAAGTATAATACATCGATTTTAATTATAACCCACGACCTCGGTGTTGTTTCAGAGATTGCAGACCGTGTGGTGGTTTTATATTGCGGACAAGTAGTTGAAGAAGCCGCTGCAGCTGATTTGTTTGATGAGCCACTGCATCCATATACTGTTGGATTAATGGGGTCCATTCCATCACTTGATAGTGATGGGGATCGCCTTTACTCAATAGAAGGGACTGTCCCGCCTCCCGAGCACTTTCCGCAAGGGTGTCGATTTGCCCCTAGGTGTCCGCATGCATTTGACCGCTGCAGAATAGAGAATCCGGACTTAATCTCAGTAAAGGCTGCGCGTTCCGTTCGCTGCTTTTTACATGATAAGGGGGGAACAGCCAAATGAATCCGGCATCAGCTAAAGTGATAAAGGGTGGTAATTTAATTGAAAACTATGAATATATTTTACAAATAAATGACCTTAAGAAGCATTTTCCGGTTAAAGCAGGTTTTCTTCAGCGGACAATAGGATCTGTAAAAGCTGTAGACGGCCTGACTTTTCATGTAAAAAAAGGAGAAACCCTCGGAATTGTCGGAGAATCCGGGTGCGGCAAATCAACAGCAGGACGAACGATTATCAGACTCTATGAACCTACTAGCGGGGAAATCATTTTTAAGGGAAAAAACATAGCCCATATGAATGAAAATGAGCTTCGCCGCTCAATTAGACGTGACATTCAAATGGTTTTTCAGGATCCCTATGCTTCCCTGAACCCGCGGAAAACCCTTAAATCCATCATCAGCGAGCCAATGATTACCCACCAAATGTACAGTCAAAGGGAAAGAAAGGAAAAACTAGAGGATCTGCTGGAAAAGGTGGGACTAAATCCACTATTTTTGACAAGATACCCGCATGAATTTTCTGGCGGACAGAGACAGAGAATTGGAATTGCCCGTGCCCTTGCTGTCAATCCTGATTTAATTATTGCTGATGAGCCTGTATCAGCTCTTGATGTATCTATACAGGCGCAAATCATCAATCTCATGAAAGACCTGCAGGAAGAATTGGGTTTAACCTATGTATTTATTTCACATGATTTAAGTGTTATTCGCCATATCAGTGATCGGGTCAGTGTCATGTACTTAGGTAAAATCATGGAATTTGCAGGGAAGAGCGATTTATTTGATCAGCCACTTCACCCATACACACAGGCACTGCTTTCGGCTGTGCCCGTCCCTAAGAAAAAGGGAATAAAGCCGAGGGATAGGATTATCTTAAAGGGGGATCTGCCAAGCCCGGCAAACCCTCCGGCAGGCTGTGTGTTCCATACGAGATGCCCGGCAGCAACCCAGATATGCAGTGAACTCATCCCTGAATATAAAGAGATTAAAAAAGATCATTTTGTTGCCTGCCATTTATATTAAGAAAAGAGCCCTATAGTTCTATTAATTTTTTGCTGAAAAAGGGGCTGTCTCAAAGTAAGGGGTGAACATCCTGATGAGGCAGCCCCTTCGAATAAAAATTTTTGAAGGGGGGCGTTGCATCGCAAATAAATAAGGCAATGACAAGAAAGTTAATAAAATTTTTCATGATAGGAAGAAGGGGGAATTTGAATGAAAAAAACGGCATGGTCGCTGATTAGCTTATTGCTTGTACTGTCCATGTTCCTTGCTGCATGCTCGGGAGGACAGCAGACTTCTCAAGAGCCTGCAGAAGAAGAAAAGCCAAACGAAACGCAAAAAGAGGAACCAAAAAATGAAGGACCTGTTCAAGGCGGCGACTTAGTAGTTGGTTCAACAGGTTCACCAACTATGATTAACACACTCTATTCAAATGATGCTTCGAGCTCCGATATTGAAATGATGATATTTGATAGTTTAATGGGATCAGACCTTGAATTCAATCCTGTTACTGATGGCGGATTAGCTGAAACCTTTGAAGCTTCAGAGGATGGAAAAGAATTCACCATAAAAATTGTTGAAAATGCGAAATTTCATGATGGGGAGCCATTAGACGCAGATGATGTTGTTTTTACATACAACATTCCTCTAAGCCCAGATTATGATGGCCCACGTAAATCTTATTTTGAAAATATCGAAAAGGTTGAGAAAATTGACCAATATACTGTTAAGTTTACATTAAAACAGGTTGATGCCCAATTTCCTGTTGTAAGCCTTGGTTTCGGTATTTTGCCTGAGCATATCTTAGGTGATGTGCCGATTGCTGACCTTGGAGAACATGAATTTAATACGAAAAATCCGATTGGTTCTGGTCCGTTTAAGTTTGAGGAGTGGAAAGATGGCGAGTATGTGAAGGTCGTTGCTAATGAAGAATACTGGGATGGCCGTCCATATTTGGATTCTGTAACATATAAAATTGTTCCAGATGCAAACGCAATCTTAGCACAGCTCCAAGCTGGAGACATTGATTATTATGCAGGCATCGCACAGCCGGATGTGCCAACTGTAGAAGGCTTTGCAGATTCTGTAGGTCTTCGCCTAGAATCAGGTCTAGCTCTTTCTTATACGTTCCTGGGATTCAACCAAAGAATAGAAAAATTTAAAGACAAAAAGGTCCGTCAGGCTATCACCCATGCAATTGACCGTGAAGCGATTGTTGAGCACGTAATGGCAGGGCTTGGCGAAGTCGCTCATGTTCCTGAAAGCCCATTAAGCTGGGCATATAATCCAGATGTGCCTAAATTTGAATATGACCCCGAAAAAGCAAAGCAAATGTTAGCAGAAGCTGGCTGGAAACCAGGTCCTGATGGCATTTTAGTTAAAGATGGAGAAAGATTCTCTGTTGAAGTGAAAACAAACCAAGGAAATAAGGTTCGCGAAGATATTGTTGTCATCCTTCAGCAGCAATTGAAAGAAGTAGGCATTGAAATTAAACCGCAAATTGTTGAATTTAGTGCGTTAATTGCTGATATTGACCCAGGCGTATGGAATTTTGAAGGAATTGTTCTTGGCTGGAGCTTAGGAATTGATCCAGATCCAAGCGGTATTTTCCATACGAAGGAAATTGAAAAAGGTCTAAACTTTACCGGGTATTCAAACCCTGAAATTGATGTGTTAATGGACCAGCAGCTTCAAGAGCTTGATAAAGAAAAACGTAAGCAAATGATCGGCGAGATTCAAGCAGCACTTGCAGAAGATCAAGCCTATACATTCCTGTATTATCCGAAAGAATTCCGTGCCCTTCCTAAGAATTTAGAAGGTTACGAGTTCCATCCGAAAGATCAAATGTACCATATTAACAGATGGTGGCTAAAACCTGAATAATAAATTAGTAATCTAGAAAAGTAAGGGGAAAATACCCTTTCCCTTACTTTTTTTATCCCTGAAAACTCTACTTGGCCTTTAGGGCTATGTATTAGAATAAACTATTTGAGAGGGAGAAAAGGCGATGGTCACATATATTATTCGGCGAACATTAATGGCTATTCCCTTGTTATTTGGAATTACCATCCTATCCTTTGCAATTGTTCAGGCAGCTCCGGGCGGACCAACATCCCTGCTCATGGACCCAAGCATGAAACCGCAAGACCGTGTAAAGTTTGAAGAAAAATATGGGTTAAATGATCCTGTCCATGTTCAATATGTCAAATGGCTTGGCAATATGGTTCAAGGTGATTTCGGAAACTCTTTAATAAAAAGGGGAGTTCCGGTCAGTGAATTAATTATGAACAGGCTTCCTAATACATTATTGCTAATGATTTCATCCACACTCCTGGCAGCATGCATCGCTATCCCGTTTGGCATCTATTCTGCGATGCGACCCTATTCGAAACTCGATTACTCTGTTACTGTTACTTCTTTTCTCGGGATTGCGATGCCTAACTTTTGGTTTGGATTAATTCTTATCATGGTTTTCGCAGTTCATTTCGGGTGGTTTCCAACAGGCGGTGTGGCAACACTTAACGCACCATTTAGCCTTTGGGACCGAATTCACCATTTGATCATGCCGGCGATTGTCCTGGCAACGGCCGATATGGCGGCTCTTACCCGGTACACAAGATCCTCCATGCTTGATGTGCTGAAGCAGGACTATATCCGCACAGCAATGTCAAAAGGATTTAAAGAAAAAAAGGTTGTGCTGAAGCATGGTTTGCGAAATGGAATGATTCCTATCATTACGTTGTTTGGCCTTATGCTTCCTTCCTTTATCGGCGGAGCAGCCATCACGGAAAAAATATTTTCGTGGCCAGGAATTGGTTCGCTGTTTATTGATTCAGCCTTCCAGCGGGATTACCCAGTCATAATGGCATTAACGGTCATATCCGCTGTCATGGTTGTAATAGGAAATCTAATAGCTGATATCTTATACGCGATTTTTGACCCGCGTATCGAATATTAGGGAGGGGGCAAGTCAATGTCACAGATCAATGTGAAAGTATCTCAGGATGATCTTCAGCTCGACCCCCGGTTAAATTCAAAAGCAGATACATTAACTAAGATATTTTTTAGGAAGTTTATGAAAAATAAACTGGCTGTTATTGGTTCCATCGTTTTATTTATCATAATTGTTATGTGCGGTTTAGCGCCGATCATAGCACCATATCCGTTTGAACAGATGAGTTTATTGGACAAGCTGAAAGCCCCGAACAGCGATTACTGGCTTGGAACCGATCGATATGGAAGGGATATCTTCACTCGCCTTCTTTTTGGAGGAAGAATATCGTTGCTAGTGGGATTTGCATCTGTTGCCGGGGCAATATTAATTGGTGTGACTGTTGGTGCTATTGCGGGTTATTATGGCGGTATTGTTGATGCTATATTAATGCGTTTTGTTGATGTAGTCATCTCGATTCCAAGTTTCTTCTTATTGATTACGATTGTCACTATTTTTGATCCAAGTGTCGGAAATCTTATTCTTGTATTTGCTTTAACTAGCTGGACAAGTACAGCGCGGATTGTCAGAGGGGAGTTTTTAAGCCTTAGGTCAAGGGAATTTGTCCTCGCCTCCAAAACGATAGGGACAAAATCATATAAAATTATTTTTGGGCATATATTGCCAAATGCAATGGGACCCATTATTGTAACAGCAACCTTATTAGTTGGGTCGGTTATTTTAGCAGAGGCTGCTCTAAGTTATTTTGGATTAGGAATTTCACCCCCTACACCAACCTGGGGAAATATGCTTGAAGATGCGCAAAACTATACCGTTATGTTAACAGCTCCCTGGTATCCTTTCTTCCCAGGATTATTAATTCTCATTACTGTATTGTGTTTTAACTTTATAGGTGATGGTCTTCGTGATGCGCTTGATCCTAAATCTGTTGACTAACAAATGATAGGCAAGTGTCTGCCTGGCTGCTGGCTAATCGAGCTTGACAATCTCAAAGCTGTAAATGAGACATTCATATGTGTTTGAGTGACCTTTGCTATTGGCAAAGGTTTTTCATTTTCCTTTGAATGCTATTGGAGTTTCTCATTGTAAAAATAGGAATAATTTTACTTGCCACTGCCCATACTGAGTGACAAACAGTTTGTTAGAAGTGGGGGTAAAAAAATGTTATATCTTCATGACGTATGGGTAAATTGGTTTGAAGGCGAAGAGAATGGATACAATGTTTGCCACTTTCATGAATGGCGCAAGGATGATGGAGTAGAACTGCTGGATCAAGTACCGTTATTAAAAATTGAACCTATCCTATTTGATTACATTGAAAATGACCTGTCAGAACTGCCGCAGCAGCTTTTGGATGATATCTATCAAAAGGCATATCTTAGAAGAAATCACGAACGTGTGCAATTGGATTATTGCTTTGTTGTTTCTGATGGATCTGGAATTATGGCAATTGACACTATCGGATACAATATTCCGATTAGAAAAAGCAGGCTTATCCCCAGACAAGAACAGCTCGCATTTGAAATGCTGGAAAACCAAGAGGCAATTAAATATGAATTTAATGACCAAAGAGCTATGAAGGATTTTCATATCCTGTCGCCATCACCTCAATTAATGGGAGGATTAACAAGAAAAGAAAGGCAATTAAAACAGCTAATGTTCATGGCCCTTGACCAGCTTTATTCTTCCAAAAATGTAGCTGAAGTACGCTATTGGTACACAGAATGGAGCCCGGAAAATTATAAAGATATACAGCAGATGGAATTCGAAGATGCATGGCTAAAGCTTTATGAAGAGAGTAAATATGGATGGACAAGCAAGCATGAGCACTTCTGCGAAAATCTAATAAAAGGTCAGCCGTTTTTTGAAAAGCTTTGGGAAATGGAGCATGGGCCAAAGGTCAATTAAAGGAGCGGAAATGCTCCTTTTTTTAGTTGTTTAAGATACAGGATGTTAAATCTTAAAGTTGATTCTAACTGCTAAGTTGATTGGAACGGAAGGCGCGTAGACATCTGGGGATCAGCGTTGAAGCGAGACCCCGCAGGAGCGCAAGCTGTGAGGAGGCTCGCAAAACGCACCCCCGGAAAGCGAAGCGCCTGGAGAGGAAATCAACGGCCAATTTTACAGAAGCAAATAAAAAATCTACCACCATTGTGATAGATTTTTTTAATATTATCTGCGTTTTCTTCCAAGGCCCATGGCATTTTCCATCTTTTTAAGCATTTTATTAGCAACCTTTTGAGCTTTTTCAGCTCCTAGATCAAGGGTTTCGTCCAGCTTGCTTGATTCCATAAGATGAAAGTATTTTTCCTGAATCGGCTGTATTTCTTTAACAACAACCTCAGCCAAGTCAGTTTTGAATTCCCCGTACCCTTTTCCGTCATACATTCTCTCCAGTTCAGAGATCTCTTTTCCAGAAAAAATGGAGTAAATCGAAAGCAGGTTTGAAACACCGGGCTTATTCTCTTTATCAAATTTTACAATACCTTCGGAATCAGTTACAGCACTTTTAATATTTTTCTCGATTTGTTTAGGATCATCAAGAAGCTTAATGGATGCTTTTTTATTTGGATCGGATTTGCTCATTTTTTTCGTTGGTTCCTGAAGGGACATGACTCTGGCACCAACCTTTGGAATACTTGCCTCAGGAAGGGTGAAGATTTCATTATATTTCTTATTAAATCTTTCGGCCAAATCACGGGTTAATTCGATATGCTGTTTTTGATCCTCGCCAACTGGTACAAGATCTGCATTATATAAAAGGATATCTGCAGCCATTAATGGGGGATAGGTCAGCAATGACGCAGATACAGCTTCCTTCCCTGCAGACTTATCCTTGAATTGAGTCATTCTTTCAAGTTCGCCAATATAGGAAATGCATTGCATAATCCATCCGGCTTGAGCATGAGCCGGCACCTCAGACTGAATAAATAGTGTTGCTTTTTCAGGGTCAATGCCAACTGCTAAGTATAGGGCAGCTAAACTGCGAATGTTTTTCCTTAGTTCCAATCGGTCCTGCGGAACGGTTATGGCATGCTGATCCACAATACAGAAGTAGCAATTATACTCGTTCTGAAGCTCCACAAATTGCTTTAGGGCACCCAGGTAATTGCCAAGAGTAATCATACCGCTTGGCTGGATGCCTGAGAATATTGTTTTCATTTTTCTTCCTCCTTTTAAGCTCAGCTTGGCCATGACTTATAGGTTAGAATGGCGGAATAATTATATGTTATGTATAAAGAACAAAAAGGACCATCCATCCCCATAAACATAGGGACGAATGGTCCGTGTTGCCACCCTAATTACTCATTACTTTTGAGTCACTTTAGCTCCAGGTAAACAGCCTGGAATCCTCTGTAACGTGAGGAACGGAACGTGCAGGTCAAATGTGAGAACCGCCGAATGCAGGCTCAAAAGTCCATTCTACTTACCGTGTTGCTTGTTTGCACCAGCCACAAGCTCTCTGAAAACAAATAGGTAAATATACTCCTCTTTATCATAGCCTCTTGCTATATTCATACTACTTGTAATAATATAGCAATTGGGTTTGAAAATCAAGTTGCACTAAAAAATGCATAAATATTATATCAGACAAATAAAAATTCTGAATAAGTATTCATATTTTGTATTTAGACCTTGACGAAAATTGACGAAAAAAATATTTTTTTTTGGTCCATAATATATTGATAAATAAATATTTCGAGAGAGTTTCAATGTTTTTTGAGAATTATCTTACTTGAAATATAATTTCAAACTAATTATAATAAATCTAGCAAACTGTCTCTTTACAAAATTGTTACAAATATAGCAAATTCGTTAAGTCTTTAGCTAAGTAAATTATTATTGTATAAAAGTAAGTTAAATGTTTCCATGTAATGGTCGTATCCTCTTTTTTTAAAATTGTCAGAATAATAGAGGAATTGATTCTTATATGATTAATGCAAACTTACTTTTTTAATGACTTAACTAAATTTGTCTGTTTATTTTTCACTGTAATTCACAGACTATTTAAGAAATATATTCATGAGCTACATTTGTGTTTCTTGAATGTATTTTGTAAAGAAAGCGTTTGCAAAAAATAGGAGGTAGAGACCGTGAAGAAAAGATTATCAGTTCTTTTTAGTATGCTGCTAGTTCTTAGCATGTTCCTTGCAGCGTGTGGCGGCAATGACAATGCCGGCAATGATAACGGCGGTGACAAAGACGGAAGCAAGTCAGATGTTCCGCAAGAATTACGTGTAAATATCAACTCTGAACCACCTTCACTTCACCCTGGTTTAGCGAAGGATTCAACTTCAGGTACTGTGCTTCGACAAACATTCGAAGGATTAACTCGAATTGGAAAAGATGGCAAGCCGATCGAAGCAGCAGCAGAAAAAATTGAAGTTTCAGAAGACCAAAAGGTTTATACCTTTACTCTTCGTGATGCACAATGGTCAAATGGCGACCCTGTAGTAGCTAAAGATTTTGAATATGCTTGGAAATGGGCGTTAGATCCTAATAACCAATCAGAATATGCTTATCAGCTTTACTATATTAAAGGTGCTGAAGCAGCTAACACTGGTTCAGGAAGCATGGATGATGTTGGTATTGTAGCGAAAGATGACAAAACATTAGAGGTAACTCTAGAAAATCCAACACCATTCTTCTTAGAACTTACAGCATTCTATACTTATCTTCCAATTAACAGCAAAATTGCTGAGGCAAACAAAGATTGGGCAAATGATGCTGGCGAAAACTACACTTCTAATGGTCCATTCGTTATGACAGAGTGGTCTCACAGCGACAAGATTGTCCTTGAAAAGAATGACACATATTGGGATAAAGATGCAGTAAAACTAGAAAAAATTGAAATGATCATGATTAATGATCCTAACACTGAGTTATCAATGTTCGATAATGGCGAACTTCATTGGGCTGGTGCACCAACAGGCGCTCTTCCAACAGATGCCATGCAAGCTCTTAAAGATGACGGACGTCTGATCACAAAACCAATTGCTGGTATTTACAACTATAAATTCAACACAACTGTTGAACCTTTCAACAATGCAAATATCCGCAAGGCATTTACATTTGCAATTAACCGTCAGGAAATCATTGACAATATCCTTCAGGGCGAACAGCTGCCAGCACAGGCAATCGTACCGCCAACTATGTTCCCAGAGAACGAAGAGGGATATTTCGCTGATAATGATGCTGAAAAAGCAAAAGAATATTTACAAAAAGGTTTAGAAGAGCTAGGGCTTAAAGATGTTTCTGAGCTTCCGGCTATCACACTTTCATACAACACTTCAGAAGGTCACCAAAAAATTGCTCAGGCTATCCAAGATATGTGGAAACAAAATCTTGGTGTTGAAGTAACTCTAGATAACCAAGAGTGGGCAGTGTTCCTTGATAAGATGCATTCACTTGATTATCAAGTAGGACGTATGGGCTGGTTAGGAGACTTTAACGATGCAATTAACTTCCTTGAAATGTATCGCGACGCCGATGGCGGAAACAATGATACAGGCTGGGAAAGCAAAAAGTTCCAAGATCTTCTAGCTCAATCTGCTGTAGAAACTGATGCAGAAAAACGTCAGCAGCTATTAAAAGATGCTGAAGCAGTAATTATGGATGAAATGCCAGTAATGCCTATTTACTTCTATACTGAGAACTGGGTACAGGCTGACAACTTAAAAGATGTTGTTATTTCTGGTCTTGGTGATGTTCAGTACAAGTGGGCATATTTTGAATAATAAAACCTTATAAACGAAAGGTATATAAGGGAGCCTGTCTCCTTTATATACCTTCGTTTCTGCTTTAAGGATGTAAAAATTGGAGGTGTCTGACAATGGCGAAATATATTGGAAAGCGCTTGCTGTACATGCTTATTTCTCTTTGGCTCATCATAACGGCAACGTTTTTCTTCATGCGCATTGCACCAGGAAACCCATTTACTTCAGAGAAAAAACTTCCTCCGGAAATTGAAGCAAATCTAAACGCACATTTTGGATTAGACAAACCTTGGTATGCTCAATATGGAGATTATCTTTTAAGAATTTTGAAATGGGATTTTGGTCCGTCTTTTAAATACAAAGCACAAACCGTAAATGACTTAATTAGTGAAGGTTTTCCTGTATCCGCTGCTCTTGGTCTGGAAGCCATTTTGCTAGCTGTGGCATTTGGTATTATCTTAGGAATTATTGCAGCATTAAAGCATAATAAATGGCAGGATTACACTGCGATGATTGTCGCTGTATTGGGGATTTCTGTTCCATCCTTTATCATGGCTACCTTTTTACAATATTTTCTTGCCATTAAGATGGGAATTTTCCCAGTTGCGAGATGGGAATCTTTTATGCACACTGTATTGCCGGCTATAGCATTGGGATCAACACCAATGGCTTTTATTGCCCGTCTAACTCGTTCCAGCATGCTTGAGGTATTAAGCAACGATTATATTAAAACTGCAAAAGCAAAAGGGTTATCAAGCGGAGTTATTACAGTGAAACATGCTATCCGAAATGCGCTTTTGCCAGTTGTAACATACATGGGTCCGCTGACTGCGGGAATACTGACAGGAAGCTTTGTAATCGAAAAGATTTTTGGTATTCCTGGATTAGGTTCTCACTTTGTTACTAGTATCTCAAATCGTGACTATACAGTTATTATGGGTGTAACAGTGTTCTATAGTATTTTGTTACTCCTATCTATTCTCCTCGTTGATATCGCATATGGAATTATCGACCCACGAATTAAACTTGCCGGCGGGAAGAAAGGAGAGTAAATAAATGCAAATATCGAAAGATAAATTTCAGCTCGTCGGAACTCACTTAACTGACGCAGAAAAAATTTCAAAACCAAGTCTTTCATTTTGGAAGGATGTATTTGTCCGATTCAAAAAAAATAAGCTTGCTATATTTGGATTAGTTCTTCTAATCATTTTAATTATCATGGCGATCGCAGGACCGCATATGACACCTTATGATTATGCGACAAATGACTTAAGCAATAAAAATAAAGCTCCATCTTCTGAACACTGGTTTGGAACAGATGACCTTGGCCGTGATGTGTTCACACGTACATGGGAAGGTGCTCGTATTTCAATCTTCATCGGTGTTGCAGCGGCGCTGATTGATCTGTTTATCGGTGTTTTATGGGGCGGGATTTCAGGCTATAAAGGCGGACGCACAGATGAATTTATGATGCGTTTAGCTGACGTCTTATATGGCGTGCCTTATTTATTGCTTGTTATTCTGTTAATGGTTGTACTTGGCCAAGGACTGGGTACGATGATACTGGCCATGACAATTACCGGCTGGATTAATATGGCACGGATTGTCCGTGGACAAGTATTGTCATTAAAGAGCCAGGAATATGTACTTGCAGCAAAGACACTTGGAGCAAGTACATCAAGAATAATGGCCAAACACTTAATACCAAATTCTATGGCTCCAATTCTTGTTACCATGACATTAACGATCCCAAATGCGATTTTTACGGAAGCATTTTTAAGTTATTTAGGTCTAGGGTTAACACCTCCACTTGCCAGCTGGGGAACAATGGCTAACGATGGTCTGCCAGCATTGCGCTATTATCCATGGCGTTTATTCTTCCCAGCTACATTTATTTGTTTAACCATTTTTGCGTTTAACGTTGTTGGTGACGGCCTTCGAGATGCCTTAGACCCGAGACTTCGCAAATAATAAAAGTGTAGGCGGTTTGCCCCAGGGTCTTACGTTTTTAGACCCTGTAAACGCCGACCTGGATAATGGGAGTGAGAAAATGGAAAAAGTACTGGAAGTAAAAGATTTAGAAGTCTCATTCCAAACTTATGGAGGCCATGTTAAAGCGGTACGCGGTGTCAGCTTTGATCTTCATAAGGGGGAGACACTTGCTATTGTGGGTGAGTCAGGCTCTGGAAAGAGTGTTACCTCTCAGTCAATTATGAAATTAATACCAATGCCGCCAGGGAAGATTACAGGCGGGCAAATCCTGTTTAATGGTGACGATATTGTTCCAAAGACAGAAAAAGAAATGGAGAAAATCCGCGGAAAAGAAATTAGCATGATTTTCCAGGATCCAATGACTTCCCTGAATCCAACAATGAAGATTGGGTATCAGATTATGGAAGGTTTGATAAAGCATCAAAATATGTCCAAGCAGGATGCGAAAAAACGGGCGGTCGAGCTTTTAACATTAGTTGGGATCCCGATGCCGGAAAAACGTGTGAATCAGTATCCTCACGAATTTTCCGGTGGGATGAGGCAGCGTGCAATGATTGCCATTGCTTTAGCAGCGAATCCAAAGCTTTTAATTGCCGATGAACCGACAACAGCTCTTGATGTTACCATCCAGGCCCAAATCCTGGATTTGATGAAGGAATTACAGAATAAAATGGAAACTTCGATCATTTTCATTACACACGACCTTGGTGTTGTTGCAAACGTAGCCGATCGTGTGGCAGTTATGTATGCAGGCCAAATTGTTGAAATGGGTACTGTGGATGAAATATTCTATGATCCCCGCCACCCATACACATGGGGACTGCTTGCCTCCATGCCTAGCTTAGAAAATGATGAAAAAGAAGAATTGGCTGCTATTCCTGGCACACCGCCAGACCTTACAAATCCTCCGAAAGGAGATGCATTTGCGCCAAGAAATAGGTATGCACTTGCAATAGATTTTGAAGAAGAGCCGCCAATGTTCCAGGTTTCCGACACGCATTTTGCGAAAACCTGGCTTCTTCATCCGGATGCTCCTAAAGTTGAGCCGCCGGAAGCTGTAAAAAAACGGTTGCGCCAATTATCCTCCAACTATAAAGAGCCAGTTTTGCTGAAGGAGGGTAAATAATCATGGCTGAAAAATTACTTGAAATCAAAAATTTAAAACAGTATTTTAATATTGGTAAGCCTAATATGGTAAGGGCTGTTGATGGAATATCCTTTGATATTTATAAAGGGGAAACACTAGGTCTTGTTGGTGAATCTGGTTGTGGAAAGTCAACAACCGGCCGTACGATAATTAGGCTTTATGATGCAACAGACGGCCAGGTCCTATTTAACGGGGAAGATGTCCATGGCAAAAAGTCTGCAAAAGAATTAAAGAAGTTTAACCGGAAAATGCAGATGATTTTCCAGGATCCGTATGCTTCTTTAAATCCGCGGATGACGGTTGCTGATATCATTGCCGAGGGCATTGATATTCATGGATTGGCAAAAGGTAAAAAGGGACGTATGGAAAAGGTTTATCAATTGCTTGAAACCGTTGGACTGAATAAAGAACACGCAAGCCGATATCCGCATGAATTTTCAGGCGGACAAAGGCAGCGTATTGGTATTGCCCGCGCTTTAGCGGTGGAACCGGACTTTATTATTGCTGACGAGCCGATTTCTGCTCTCGATGTTTCGATTCAAGCACAGGTTGTTAACCTAATGAAGAAGCTTCAGCGTGAGAAAGGTTTAACCTATCTGTTCATCGCTCATGACCTTTCTATGGTTAAGTATATAAGCGACCGAATTGGTGTTATGTACTTTGGTAAGCTAGTTGAGCTTGCGCCTGCAGAGGATTTATACAACAAGCCAATGCATCCATATACGCAAAGCTTATTATCAGCAATTCCGCTGCCCGATCCTGAAACAGAGAGAACCCGCAAGCGGAAGTCATATGATCCAAAGGTTCATCAATATGGTGAGAATGAAAAGCTTGAAATGCGTGAAATAACTCCTGGACATTTTGTCTATTGTTCTGAGAAGGAAGAAAAGGAGTTAAAGAAGAAATACGCTAAATAACGAAAAACGCAAGCGCCAGGGGCACTTGCGTTTTTTCTATTTATTCTTTTTTCCTCCGACTGCTTTCCAGCCAGTCTGGAATTTCAAAGATTGCTCAACAAATTGGTTGCGGTTTTTCCCGCCAAAAAGTCTTTCACCGAGTGCATTTGTAAGAACTCCTAATACAGCAGTAAGCCCAATGATTAAAATCGCCACAATCGCAAGATCCATTATGTACCCAGGCATCTTAATCCCCCATTTTGAATTTTTTGATAAAATCCCTTGTTTCTATTGTATTAAAGTTTTGCCTGTATTGAAAGAGGGTATATGCCAAATACTTTAATTATAGTGGAATTTCTGGATTAAATTCTTCAATAATTATTAAGGTTAATGTGGTTTAATATCTTAGTTGATTGGAACGGAAGGCGCGTAGACTCCTGGGGGATCAGCGTTGAAGTGAGACCTCGCAGGAGCAGTCGCTCCGAGGAGGCTCACAAAACGCCCCCCGGAAAGCGAAGCGCCTGGAGTGGAAATCAACGGCTGCAGTTAGCAAAGCTTATTAAAGGAGAGATCATATGCATTGGTATGAAAAATTGAATCAATATTTTCCTGTAGAGGAAATGAAATCAAAGGAACATATGGAAAGTTTATTGAAGGAGCGCTCTGATATTTATCATAAAGATGAAGGGCAATACCATGTTCTAATGTATGCGGAATTTGATTCATTTATTTTTATTGACTATTTATTTGTGTCAAGTGAATCCCGCGGACAAGGGCTTGGCCATAAATTAATTGAAAAACTAAAAGATAAAAGGAAGCCAATAATTCTTGAAGTAGAGCCTGTTAACTATGAGGATACAGATACAGAAAAAAGGCTTCGATTCTATAAGAGGGAAGGTTTTGAACACGCCCAATCAATCGGTTATAGAAGGCGGTCTTTGGCGACAAAAGAGATTAACGAAATGGAAATTTTGTATTGGGCTCCAAATAATGAAAGTGAAGAATTAATTTATGAATCTATGGTAAAGACTTATGAGCTGATCCACACCTACCGTGACAAACATTTCTACGGTGAATCGTACCAGCCGGCCGAGGAAGTTCTTACTTTTGCAGAGGACTCAAGTAATCAAAATATTTTAGATGAAATTTGAAACTTTTCAGCTTCTCAAACGTCTTATATATTAGGGCAATGTAAATGATCAATCTGTTTTATTAATGTCATAGTATTTACATAAAAAGATGTACCAAATCAACTTTATTTGGTGTATAATAAATAATATAAATTACTTTTTTATAGTAATTTTAATTTATGAAAGATTTACTTGTTCATTAATAAACATATGATCATTTAGATAGATTTCTACGTCTATATTTAAGGAGTGAATTTGTAATATGGTTACATTATACACTTCACCAAGTTGTACTTCTTGCCGTAAAGCCAAGCTATGGCTGGAAGAGCATGATATCGAATATAAAGAAAGAAATATTTTTTCAGAGCCTTTATCAATTGAGGAAATCAAAGAGATATTGAGAATGACTGAAGATGGTACTGACGAAATTATTTCAACAAGATCAAAGATATTCCAAAAACTTGAAGTGAATTTAGAAACATTGCCATTGCAGGATTTATTTAAACTCATCCAGGATAACCCTGGTTTGCTTCGCCGTCCAATTATCATTGACGAGAAGCGTTTACAGGTTGGTTATAATGAAGATGAAATAAGACGTTTCCTTCCAAGAAGGGTGCGCACATTCCAGCTAAGAGAAGCACAGCGTTTAGTAAATTAATAAGCAAAAAGGCCTTCTTTTTCATAAAAGGAGGCCTTTTCTAACTGATTGAGGCTAAAGGTTTGAGATAAGTTGAAAACTTTGATAAAATAGGGGAAATTCAAACCTTTGGAGGATTGAATTTAAATTTCATTTTGCTATCTAGGCGTTTAATGGTTTTTCAAATGTTGTGACATTTGCATTCCCTTTATTCTCTTTTTATCATAAAATAAAAGTACAAGGTGCAATAATCAAAACCTTCTATTTAAAGGGATTGAACCATATTAAAGAAATGGGTGCAAAACAACGGATTAGATAAGGGTTTATCCCTTTAACCAATTCCGGAAGGGAGAGTTGCAAAATGGAAATTGAACGTATCAATGATCATACTGTAAAATTTTATATTTCGTATGTTGATATAGAAGAAAGGGGCTTCGAGCGCGATGAGATATGGTATAACCGTGAGCGCAGCGAAGAACTCTTTTGGGAAATGATGGATGAAGTTCACCAGGAAGAGGAGTTTACCGTTGAGGGACCGCTTTGGATCCAAGTACAGGCCCTCGATAAAGGGCTTGAAATACTTGTGACAAAAGCACAGATTTCAAAAGACGGCCAAAAATTTGAGCTGCCAATTCTTGATGAAAAACTTAAAGATCTTCCTGTTGATGAAAATATAGAAGAACTGCTCGATCATACATTCAACCATGATTCTGATTCTGAAGATGAAGATAAATTGGATTTTCTCCTTACCTTTAGGGATTTTGAGGACGTCATTTCACTGGCAAAGCGCGGCGGGCTGGATTTAATTCCAACGAAGCTTTATGCCTTTGAGGGTAAATATTATTTATTTGTTGAATTTCCTGAAGAGCTTTTTGATGAGGATGATATTGATAACCTGTTATCTATTTTACTTGAATATGGCATAGAGACACAAATGACCATTTATCGGGTGGCAGAATATGGGAAGTTGATCATCGGCGAAAATGTATTTAAAGAATTAAGAAAGTATTTTTAACAAATTTCCGATTTCTGATTCGAAATCGGCTTTTTTTTTGCTTTTATAATAAAATATAAATGTTATTTCCTTTTGTGGGAATTTTTATAGGGCAAGCAGGTGAAAGTGTGAAAAATACGGTTAGACTTCTTTTATATGTTGTTGTGCTCGCAGGACTAGTATTTTTATATGATAATTATATTCAGCAGACAGGTGCTTTCTTTTGGGTTGTCAGTCTTCTAATGACTATTTCCGTCATTTTTATTGCATTTGTTATCTTCCTTGAAAACCGCCATCCTTCACAGACGTTAACATGGCTTGTCGTTCTGGGAAGCTTCCCGCTGTTTGGGTTCTTCTTTTATCTCTTATTTGGCCGGAATTACCGAAAAGAGAAAATGTTCCGTGAAAAATATTTTTTGGATAAAAAAGCCTTTTTAAGAGTTGAAGGTGAGGCCGAGCTGATTGCAAATGAAAAGATGAGGCAATTAGGCGATCACCAGCGAAAGCTTTTTCATTTGGCGCATAAGATTGGCAATAGCCCAATTTCTTTTGCAACGAAAACTCAGGTGCTGACAAACGGTGATGAGACCTTTTCACATATACTGGATGCCCTAAAGCAGGCTGCTCACCATATTCATCTCGAGTATTATATTGTTCGTCATGATCATATAGGTCAAGAAATTAAGGACATTTTAATACAAAAGGCAAAGGAAGGGGTAAAGGTCCGTTTCCTCTTTGATGCTGTGGGGTCATGGCAGCTTTCAGATAAATATGTGGATGAACTTAGGCAATCAGGGGTGGAAATGATTCCTTTCGGCCCAGTTCGTCTGCCATTTTTAAATAGCAAATTTAATTTTAGAAATCATCGCAAAATCATCGTGATCGACGGCAGTATCGGCTTTGTAGGCGGCTTAAACATTGGAGATGAGTATTTAGGCAGGGATAAAGGGTTTGGCTTCTGGCGTGATACCCATTTAATGCTAAAGGGTGAGGCAGTCAGAACATTGCAGCTTATCTTCCTGCAGGATTGGTATTATATGACTAACCAAAGCATGCTATCAGCGGATTATTTGTCACCCGCGCTTGAGGAAAGCATACATGGAGGGGTTCAGTTAATTGCAGGAGGGCCTGATAATGAATGGAGTGTCATCAAGAATATTTTCTTCTCTATGATAACGTCGGCGGAAAAGTCTGTCTGGATTGCTTCACCATACTTTATTCCGGATGAAGATATTTTTTCCGGATTGAAAATTGCTGCCTTAAGCGGTATTGATGTGAAGCTTCTGGTGCCAAAACGTCCGGATAAACGAATTGTTTTTTATGCTTCACGTTCCTATTTTCCAGAACTTCTTGAAGCTGGAGTAAAAATTTATGAATATGAAAAAGGCTTTATGCACAGCAAAATTGTCATTGTTGACGGAGAGCTAGCCTCAATAGGCACATCTAATATGGATATGCGAAGCTTCCATCTAAACTTTGAAGTGAACGCCTTCCTATACCGTACAGGAAGTACACAAAAACTCGTCACCGAATACCTTAACGACCTTAAACACTCAAGAGAAATCAACCGAAGCATATTCGAAAGAAGACACATTGGCTATCGCATCATCGAGTCAACCTCAAGATTATTATCGCCGCTTTTATAAGGGACCACTTTAAAGCGGTGGGGGACAGTCCCCCGATGGTTTAATGCGTTAAACCATCGTAGGACTGTCCTCTTTTTTTGAGGGATGAAGGATTTTTTGTAAATTTGTCGAAATTTAACTGATGTAAAAAAGAAAGGAGCTGATGAGTTGCTAGTTTCGCTAACTAAGCAAGGGAAATTAATTAATGCGGTAAAAAACAGCCGCACACAGCTGTTGGAACTTAGAAGACAGGAGGTTTTTTATTGTCCCGAGTGCGGGGAAGATGTGAGCTTAAAAGTTGGAACGAAAAAGATTCCTCATTTTGCCCACAAACAGGGATCAGCCTGCTCAGAGAGCTATGAGCGGGAATCCGAGTACCATTTATCCGGAAAGCTCCGTCTATTTCAGTGGCTTGAAACCAATGGCGTCTCACCAAAGCTCGAGCCATATTACAAAGATATAGCCCAGCGCCCGGATATTGGCTTTGCTTATAATGGTGTTGAATATGCCATCGAATATCAATGCTCAACGATTCCGGAAGAATTATTTATTAAACGCACGGAAGCCTATTTATTGGCAAATATTACCCCCATCTGGATTCGGGCCGGAAAGAGTATGAAGAGAAAGGGCAGCACCCAAGCTGTTTTATCAGGATTTGATTATTTATTTCTCTCCAATATGCTTTCGAACCAATGGACAGTTTTGGGTTTTTGTCCCATCACGAATGAATTCATCAGCCTTCAGCAAATTCTCCCGTATTCCGCAAAAAATGTCATTTCCAAGTTCAATGTGAAGCCTTTACAAAAGACCGCGCTATCCGATCTTCTTCAGCCAATCCATTCTTCACCCGTTAACAGCAACATTTGGATGCATGAAATAAGAAAAGCGAAAACCATCACGATTCCCCTTTATGGCTCCATGAAAAACAAATTTCTTCAAGAGCTGTATGTTAATCGCCTGAGTCCTTCGCTGCTGCCGCCAGAAATTGGTCTCCCCGTCTACCATGGGGTGCATATCGAAACCTCGCCAATTGAATGGCAAAGCTACATTTTCATAGACTCCCTTACTACCCGTAAAGATCTTTCATTAGAATCCATCCTACATGCATTTTCCAAAAGAGTTAGGAATAAAGATATTAAATTGAGAAATCTTCCTCTGAGCAAAGGGGGGAGTGCTGCCAAAGCAGTACAAGAATATATCACCCTTCTGAACAGCATTCAAGTCCTGGAACCAGCAGGAGAAAATTACATTCGAAAGAAAAGACCAATTATTATAGCAGAAAACCAAAAAGACCACTTAGAAAACGAAAGGATTTTTTATAAGAAATACGGCAAAATAATCATGACCTCTATTAAGCCAAACGGTTGATATTTTCTTTTTCAGTCAGTGTGTTAAGGTTAGTTTAACTGCTTAGTTGATTTTCGCTGAAATCAACGGTCAGTTTAAACTGACCCCTTCTTAAAAAGAAAAGCCCATTATTAAAGGACTTTATATGCTAGAGCTAGAAATAATTTATTTAATGATCTTTGTAAAATATGGAATGGAGGATGGATTTATGGCTAATGAAGCAGGAGTGAAAGCCCTTCCAGCTAGAAAAGAAGTGCCTGAAGAACTGACATGGAGACTCGAAGATATCTTTGACAATGATGAGGCATGGGACAAGGAATATAAAGAGGTTAGTCAACTGATCCCTGATGCACAGCAATACCAGGGAAAGCTAGGAGAGAGTGCTGACCTATTATATGAAGCGCTCCAATATCAGGACAGGCTGCTTGAGCGCCTTGGAACCCTCTATACATATGCCCATATGCGCTATGACCAGGATACCACCAATTCCTTTTATCAAGGAATGGATGACAGAATCAAAAATCTCTATTCCCAGGCAGGCAGCGCCCTAGCCTACATTGTACCGGAGCTTTTGTCAGTGGATGAAGAAAAAATAAATGGCTTTTTAGAGGAAAAGAAAGAGCTTCAATTATATAAACAATCATTAGAAGAAATTAACTTGCAGCGCCCACACGTCTTGTCAGCTGAACAGGAAGCAATGCTGGCACAAGCATCTGAAGTATTTGATGCTTCAAGCAATACCTTTGGCATGCTGAATAATGCTGATCTTGAATTCCCATCCATTAAGGATGAAAACGGCGAAGAGGTAGAAGTAACCCATGGCCGCTACATCCGTTTTCTGGAAAGTGACGACCAAAGGGTCAGGCATGATGCCTTTAAGGCGGTTTATGATACGTATGGAAAATTTAAAAATACTTTTGCAAGCACACTAAGCGGAAATGTGAAGAAAAATAATTTCTATGCAAAAATAAGAAATTATCAATCAGCTCGCGAGGCCGCTTTATCTGCTAACAATATTCCTGAATCCGTATATGATAATCTAGTGGAAACAGTGAATAATCATCTGCATCTTTTGCATCGCTATGTCAAGCTGCGCAAAAAGGTGCTTGGCCTTTCTGATCTTCATATGTATGATCTATACACACCTTTGGTGAAAGAAGTGAAGATGGACATTAAATATGAAGAAGCAAAGGATATTATTTTAAAAGGATTAGAACCTCTTGGCGATGATTATTTGAAGGTTTTAAAAGAAGGCTTTGAAAATCGCTGGGTAGATGTACTTGAAAATAAAGGAAAGCGGAGCGGTGCGTATTCCTCCGGCTCTTATGGAACAAATCCATATATACTTATGAACTGGCAGGATAATGTAAATAACCTCTTTACCCTTGCACACGAATTCGGGCATTCCGTCCATAGCTATTATACGAGAAAGTCGCAGCCATACCCATATGGAAATTATTCAATTTTCGTTGCTGAGGTTGCTTCTACATGCAATGAAGCTCTTTTAAGCCACTATTTAGAGAAGACCGTTGATGATGACAAGAAACGATTATATTTGTTAAATCATTATCTTGAGGGGTTTAGGGGCACTGTTTTCCGACAGACCATGTTTGCGGAATTTGAACATCTTATCCATCAGATGGGACAAAATGGCGAGGCATTAACAGCTGAATCGTTAACGCAAAAGTACTATGATTTGAACAAAAAATACTTTGGTGAAGAAAACCTGGCCATTGATGAAGAAATCGGGCTAGAATGGTCTAGAATCCCTCATTTTTATTACAATTACTATGTCTACCAATATGCAACAGGATTTAGTGCAGCAACCGCTTTAAGCAAGCAAATATTGGAGGAAGGCGGACCGGCAGTCGAAAGATATATTGGTTTCCTAAAAGCCGGAAGCTCCGATTATCCAATTGAAGTTCTTAAAAAGGCGGGGGTCGACATGACAAGCTCAAAACCAGTTGAGGACGCATGCAAAGTTTTCGAAGAAAAGCTTAATGAAATGGAAAAATTATTAGGATAAGCTTAAAATGCAAAAAAGGAGACCAGAGTATGGTTCTCCTTTTTTGCCGTTAAAACCCTTTAAAGCTCCTCCGGTTATTAAGCGATGAAATGAAAATGAATAAAGATAAAAATAACAGTGGTGAACTAATTAAGATTGGAAAAATTTTTAAAAGTGCAAAAAAGTTTAATATAAAAGAAATAACTACAAAACAGAGCATGATGATAAAGGGAATCCTCTTCATTTCAATCCTCCAAATTTGTACATGTCATTTTTGTCCTATAAAAAATATATTCTTTATTTCCTGTATTATGAGGGGATTTGACAATAATGTGAATAAAAGCACAAACTCATTGATAAATAAAAAAGGACGTGTTATATTACAGATATGAAGTTGATCACAACAAACATTACCCCTTGTTTGCCGTGAAAAATTTCTCCCATCCCCTTTTTTCGTATGAAAACAAAGACCATGCATAAAATGCATGGTCTTTGTTTTGTTTACATATTTTGATATCTCCAAAACACTCCGTATTTCACCGGAATTCTTTCAACCATTTGTTTTAACTGAAGCTTTTTCATTTCTCGTTCCGCTTCATTAATGGTTAAATTGTAAACTACTGCAATTTCCTTGGAAGCAACAAATTTAAAATATTTTATAAATGTTTCGATTGGCGGAGGATCCATGCGCTCGGGCTTTTCAGCCAGCATTTCCTCTATAATTTGTTCATATACTTCATATGGGTAAAAACCGGTAACTTTAATTCCTTCATCCTCTATATGTTCATTAAAGAAGACCAGGGTGGGAATTTCCTGCACATCCATTTCGGACGTAATTTTTAAGTCACATTGAAAAGCTTTAGCTGCGCTGTCTGAATGAATGTCGTTGATAAATTCTGCTACATCCAGACCAGTATTTTTGGCACAGCCTTTAAGCACATCAAAGCTTGAAACATTTTGCTTATCCAGAAACAGTACCTCTTGAAGCTTTCGTAAGAACCTGATCCCAGATTTTCGTCCCTGCAGCTCTGCAGCTTTTATAGCTATTGAAGCAAGGTGAGGAGATGAGATCGGATTCTCAAACCAAAGTGAGCCATCACATGACATTCCTGAACGCGTGGCTGTTTTTTCCCAATGCTCAGCCATGTTTTCATATCCATGCTTTTTCCCGATATTTAAAGAAGCAAGTCTGCCGCTCAAGACATGCTTGATCGAAAAATAACGGCCATATTCAATAATTAGTTTTTTAATAATTGGTTCGAGTGCCCAGCATTCTGGACAAAGTGGATCAATAAACATGAACAATTCAAGCGGCTTTTTCTCGCTGCCATAACAATGAGGAGATGTCGGCTTTCTTTCGAATGATTCCTGATTGTTCAATGGTTCTCACCTTTCATCATTTCATTTTCGCACATAATGGATTTAGTAAGCTAAGTTCATTCTATCAATGAGTGATTTTTAACTCAAATAAATAGCTTAGACATTGTTCCTATATCTTTAGTTTAAATTGAAAAACGTCTATTGCAAACAATAGACGCTTAAAATCCAATATGTAATTTTAGGAAAGAAAGGTGCTTGTTATTTTTCTAACGTATTCCTCTGTTTCTTTAAAAGGAGGAATCCTTCCGCCGTATTTATCCACATTTCCAGGGCCTGCGTTATAGGCTGCTAGGGCAAGTTCAATATTGTCATCATATTTGTCCATCATCTGGCGCAAATATTTGGCTCCAGCAAAAATGTTTTCCTCAGGATCAAAAATATTCCGCACTCCCAGTCCTTTTGCTGTTTCTGGCATGAGCTGCATAAGGCCAGAGGCACCTGCGTGGCTTACTGCATTTGGGTTGAAATTAGACTCCTGTTTTATAACAGATTTTAAGAGCTTAGCAGGTATTTTAAAGGCATCTGCTGCTTTTTCAATCATGTCATTGATGGAAGGACTTAGGCTTTTAAATTTCTCCATGCCGGCCTGGCTGAAGGGAGGGAGAACCGGTGCTGGTACAGCATTCATCTCTTTAGTGGAAACATTATTCTCTTTGTTAATAGCAGGTAATGCCTGATCTGTATTAGTTTCAGCGATTATTTTAGCAAGGAGCTCCTGGAATAGGGAGTCTTGCTCAGGCTGCATGGAGCTGGTTTGGCTGAAGTTCTTTAATGCCTGCAATTCCAGCATGACTTTTAATTGTCCGGCGTTCATTAGTATGACTCCTTTTTCACTCGGTAAAAACGCTTAATTTTATTTTCTGTTTCTCTTAATGGAATTCGTAAATCCTGCAGCAGGCCGGTAAATACCTTTTGGCCTGTTTCTCTGCTGCTTACTTCATATTCTAACTCATAATCTTCCTTATTTAAATATAAACTATGGTCCAGAACTATAAGGCCGTCTTTGTATGCTTTCTGGGCGCGCTTTGTTTTTAAAGAGCCAAAATACGTAATGGATTCTGCAGAAACACCAAGTTGATTGATGACCTCTATCATGGCTGGATGATTGATTTTGCCTGAGCGCAGGATAGCCTCTTTTTCTGAAACGCTAAGCAATTCCGTTGTTTCAAGAAGTCCCTCTTTGTGCGGCTGCTTTAATGTCAATTCAAAGCTGCTTTTTTTTTCTCTTAGCCTAAGAGCACAGCCTTTTTCTTTTAAAGCAAATACTGGTGTATCAAAATAGTGGTTCTCCTGTGTAAAAAAGTCACTATCGTTTATATTAAAAAACTTTTTAAGAAGTTCAAATTCTTCCTTCAAAAGCAAATTTTTAAACTCAATTTCAAGATTTTGCTCCATTATGATTCATCCTTTCAAAACAAACATCTTTCGCTGCGTTCATTTTATTATCTCTTTCTCCATTCAATCCCGCAAATTTTTTTAGATTATTTCAATGCTTATGATAAAATAGTAGGGAGTTTGGAGGTTGAAAATATGAAAAAGAAAATAACAATTACGGATGCAATATTTAATGAGAATAAGAATGAATTAATGTTAAGTACAGATGAACAAATTTCTGTTGGAAGTCTTAAGCCAATGGAACAAATGCTGGTTGACTCAGATAACCTATCATTTATTTACATAACTGATCATCTAGACGACTATACTTACATAGTAATCCCAGAACCTTTTTGGTCTGTCCTTAAAAAAGCAATGGATCAAGATTCCAGCGTTTACTTAACAAACGGGAACGAAGATCTGCAGCTTTCAGGGCTTCATGAAGAGCTTGCCTACTTAATTGAAAATATAAAGGGAAACAGCAATTACGGAGAAGTAATGGTTGAAAAAGTGGAGGGAATCTTTAATTAAGTGATTTTCATCTAAGGTGGTGTTGTTCATGAAGGATTGGGAACAATTTTTACGTCCATACATGCAGGCCGTGGAGGAACTTAAGGTTAAGCTAAAAGGCATGAGAAAACAATTTCAGCAGGAAAATTTGCACTCCCCGATTGAATTTGTCACAGGCCGTGTTAAGCCTGTGGCAAGTATTTTGGATAAAGCTATTCAAAAAGGGATTACGCTGGATAATCTTGAAAAAGAAATGCAGGATATTGCTGGCCTTAGGATGATGTGTCAATTTGTGGATGATATTAAGAAGGTTGTTGAACTGTTAAGGAGCCGGAATGATTTTGAAATCGTTGAAGAAAGGGACTATATTTCCCATAAAAAAGTAAGCGGGTACCGATCCTATCATGTTGTCATCCTTTACCCAGTTCAGACAATTAAAGGAGAAAAAAAAATTCTTGTTGAAATTCAAATAAGGACACTTGCCATGAATTTTTGGGCAACCATTGAGCATTCATTAAATTATAAATATAAAGGCCAATTTCCGCAGGATATCCAAATGCGGCTGCAAAGAGCAGCAGAGGCTGCTTTTAGACTTGATGAGGAAATGTCCCTGATTCGCGGAGAGATCCAGGAGGCACAGGCCTTCTTTACAAGAAAAAAAGAACAGCAGCAGGATTCATAGAATTGATAAGGAGCAAAGGAAGATGAAGTTTGCCATTACCTCAAAAGGTGATAATGTATCAAATACTCTCATGCATAAAATGAAAACTTATTTATTGGATTTTGATCTTATCTATGACGAAGAGCAGCCAGACATAGTGATATCAGTCGGAGGCGATGGAACCTTACTTTATGCCTTTCACCGGTATACTGCTCGTCTGGATAAAACGGCTTTTGTCGGGGTTCACACCGGACATCTTGGCTTTTATGCCGACTGGGTTCCAGAAGAAATTGAAAAACTGGTTATAGCCATTGCCAAAACCCCTTATCATATTGTTGAATATCCATTGCTTGAGGTTATCATTAGATATCAGCATGGCGGACGGGAGACGCGGTACTTAGCCTTAAATGAATCAACCGTCAAAGCGGTCGATGCAACTCTTGTGATGGATGTGGTCATACGCAGCCAGCATTTTGAAAGATTTAGAGGTGATGGCCTTTGTGTTTCCACGCCATCAGGGAGTACAGCCTACAATAAAGCATTGGGAGGAGCGATATTGCATCCTTCGATTCAGGCGATCCAGCTGGCTGAAATGGCTTCCATCAATAATAAGGTCTTCCGGACGGTCGGTTCTCCGCTTGTTCTGCCAGCCCACCACACTTGTATGCTAAAGCCGGTGAACGACTCAGATTTTCAGATTACCATTGATCATCTAAATCTGCTCCATAAGGATGTTAAATCCATTCAATTCCGCGTTGCAGATGAAAAAGTCCGCTTTGCCCGTTTTCGGCCTTTCCCATTTTGGAAAAGGGTTCATGATTCATTCGTTGCAGATTAAGAAAAAGGCAGGAGCAAAGTATGACAAGGTTTCAGCTGCAATGGGTTATTGCTGATGAGGACAAAAACAAATTAATCAGGGATTTTTTAAAAGAAAAAAACATCTCAAAAACAGCCCTTACAGATATCAAATTTCAGGGCGGATCTATAATGGTCAACGGTAAAGAAGAGACTGTCCGTTATGTGCTTCAGCCAAAAGACCTGGTGACGGTTGAGTTTCCTGAAGAGCACCCGAGTGAAGGGCTAAAGGCTGAGACTATTCCATTAGATATTTTGTACGAAGACGAGTATGTGCTTGTGGTCAACAAGCCTGCGGGTATGAGCACGATTCCTTCGAGGGAGCATCCTGCAGGAAGTCTTGCCAATGCACTAATCGGCTATTATAAGCAAATGGGCCTCAAATCTTCGGCCCATATTGTAACTAGGCTTGACAGAGACACCTCTGGAATTGTCTTAATTGCTAAGCATAGACATGTTCATCACTTATTTAGTGAACAGCAGAAGTCCAGGGAAATTCATAGAATGTACGAAGCGTTTGCAGGAGGATTCGTGCAAGAAGATTCTGGGATTATTGAACAGCCAATTGCCCGGAAGCAAGACAGTATTATCGAAAGGGAGGTTAGCCCTGAAGGCCAATACGCCCTTACCAGGTTTCAGGTTCTTCAGCGCTTTCCGGAATTCACCTATCTGCGTCTCAAGCTGGAAACAGGACGTACCCACCAGATTCGCGTACACCTTTCCTATCTGGGGTATCCTTTGCTCGGAGATGATCTGTACGGAGGCAGCCTGGACCTTATTTCCAGGCAGGCTCTCCACTGTTGTAAGCTTGCTTTTTACCATCCCTTTTTAAAAAAACACATGGAATTTAACCAGGACCTCCCCGACGACATGAGGCAGCTTTTATAGCAGCCGGGGAGGTTCTTTACTGCGTTAAATCATTGGGGGCCTGACCCCCGACGGATTAACGCATTAACGCAATGGGGGACTGACCCACTAGCGTTGCACAGATGGAAAAAAATGCAAAAACGCTATTTTCTTTACACAAAACAAAAAGGCTCCTAATGTAGAAGAGAGACCATACTTGTTCCCTAATCTTCTACAAAAGGAGCTCATAACGTGAGTAAAAGTATAGGTCAAGAATTGGTAATTTGTCAATGTTTATCTTTACTTCCTTTAGAGGATTTTGATTGTCCTCTGATTGATTACGGAAAAAAATTAACTACAAAATCATTAATAAAAACCTTTGTTAGCGCGCAGTTAGATGAGTGGAAGTCCTACTCCCACATGGAAGAAAAGTTAAGGGCTTACCCAAAGTTGCGTAAGGAAATAGGTATTAAAGAAATAAGCGGCTCTCAATTAAGTCGACGAATCAATGATCTTCCCACCGAGAAAGTAAAGCGAGTATATGAAAAAGTGTTCGAACTTGTTCATAACCTTACTCGAGAACATCCAGGGATTCCTAACGGAATCGGAAGGTTAAAAATTATTGACTCTACCGAACTTAAGCTTCCAATGTCTTTTTGTGAT